>JADKKB010000001.1:300000-485260 GCA_016720705.1 Chloracidobacterium sp.
GGGCTGATCGCCTGTTCATCCGACAGTCTCAGGGCAATTTCCAGGCGGACGGCAACGTACAGAGCGTGATGTTTGACGTCAAACAAAAGCAGAAGGGACGCGAATCAAGCCAACCGGTTTACGCTGCGTCAAATAAGCTAAATTACGACAAACAAACGCGGCTTGTGCAGTACCGCGAAAACGTCGATATCCGGCAGGGTACCGACCGCATTACCGCAGCATCGGCCGATATATTTCTTAACGAACAGAACGAATTATCTCGAACCGTTGCCGAGACAGGTGTCGTTATTACTCAACCCGGACGCAAGGCGACCGGTAATTGGGTACAATATTCAACGGCGGACGAGATCGCGGTCTTGCGCGGTGCTCCGGCGACGATCAATGACTCGGCAAATGGTTCATCGCAGGCGGCCGAATTGACCTTTATGATGCGCGAAAATCGTGTCATCAGCGAGGGCAAGTCGAAACCGTCGGGAACGGGCCGTATTCGCTCGGTCTACAACGTAAAGCCCAATTAATATAGATGTCAGAAGCATCAGATTCAAACGGTTCCGGTCACCTCGAGGCCGGTATGCTTGCGGGATTTAATCTGCAAAAGTCTTATGGCGGCCGCCGCGTCGTCGATGACGTGTCGATCAACGTCCACAAGGGCGAGGTCGTCGGCCTGCTCGGCGCCAACGGTGCCGGCAAGACTACGACGTTTTATATGATCGTCGGACTCGAACGCCCCGAAAAGGGCGACGTCTCGCTAAATGGCCGTGATGTGACGGGCTTGCCGATGTACCTGAGGGCACGACTCGGCCTCGGTTATCTGCCGCAGGAAGCGTCGATCTTTCGCAAATTGACTGCCGAGCAAAACATCCTGGCCGTGCTTGAGACGATGAAACTGTCACGCGAAGCGAGATTTGCCAGACTCGAGGAACTGCTCGAGGAGTTCGGCGTCACGCACGTTCGCCGGGTACGCGGCGACGCACTTTCGGGTGGTGAACGCCGCCGCGTCGAGATCGCCCGTTGTCTTGCGACCGAACCGGAGTTCATCCTGCTCGACGAACCCTTCGCCGGTATCGACCCGCTTGCTATCGACGATATTCGCGAGATCATTCTCTATCTTAAAAGGCAGGGGATCGGCATTTTGATCACCGACCATAACGTCCGCGAAACGCTCGGTATCACCGATCGTGCATACATTCTGGCCGACGGTAAGATACTTCGCTCTGGTGCTCCGGACGAACTTGTCAATGATCCAGACGTCCGGCGCCTTTATTTAGGCGAAAGATTCACTTTGTAACCTTAACCGTTTCTTTTCTTAGCAAAAATCGCTATAATTCGAGTTAGGAACAGTAATTGCTTATTAACTTGCGATATCGTTGTACCGTCCGATCTAATCGACTATGTCGTCGCTAAGACTCACACATCAACTCCAGCAAAAAATGATCTTGACGCCGCAATTGCGGCAGCGGATCGAAATGCTCCAGATGACGTCGCTTGAATTAGCGGACCTCATCGAGCAGGAGATGGTGACCAATCCGATCCTGGAGGAAGTCCAACCCGGCGACGAGGTTCAGGAGATCTCAGACAGCATTCTTGATCAAAATTCGGACGGTCACGACGCTGAGTTTCAGACCGGTAACGATCCGGGCTCTGACGCGGTCCAGGACGCCCTTGTGGATTACGCCGACGCCGAACCGTATATGCCCGACACGCCGTCGCTCAATGGTGACGAGCCGGTAAATCTGGATGCCGCAGCGGATGATGACTTTCACACGGAATCCGAGGATTCCTTTGACGAGATCGATTACGGCCGCGAATTTCAAGACTACCTTGACCCGGGATACCGCACGCAGGAAATCGAGTACAAGGATGACGCACCGAGCTTTGAGCAGTTTCTGACGCACTCGCCCAATCTGAGCGAGCATCTCGAATGGCAGCTTAATATGCTTTCGCTCGACGAAGACCGCGATTATGCTGCATCGCTGATCATCGGCAACCTTGACGAAGACGGCCGACTGACGGCGACCAATGAGGAGATCGCGGATATGGCTCGTTTGACCGAGGCCGTGATCGAGAGTGCTCGTCAATCCGTGATGCAACTTGACCCGGTCGGGTGCGGTGCACGCGACGTCAACGAATGTCTGATCGCACAGCTTATCGCCCGCGGCGATGGCGATAGCCTTTCTGTAAGGCTCGTCCGCGATCATCTCGAAGATCTACAGCCACACCGTTTGCAGCATTTGGCTAAGAAAACGGGTGTCGAGATCCATCGACTGGACGAAGAGATCCAGCGGATACGCACGCTCGATCCATATCCGGGACGGCGATACTCATCCGAGGAAGCGATCTATGTCGCTCCTGAGGTCTATATCGAAAAGGTGGACGACGAATTTGTGGTCTATTTTGCGGATGACGGCAGTCCGCGTTTGCGGATCAGCCCGACTTATCACAAACTGGCCGACCAGAGCGACACTACCAAGGAAACTCGCGACTTTATTAAGGAAAAAGTGCGTTCGGCCGTAGATCTGCTCCGAAATATCGAGCATCGCCGCCAGACCATCTATCGCGTTGTCGAGTGTATCGTCGACCGCCAACGCGACTTTCTTGAGTATGGCGTCGAGCACATTAAACCGATGATGCTCAAGGACATCGCCGAGGACATTGGGATGCACCTTTCGACGATCTCTCGTGTGGTCAACCGCAAATACGCCCATACGCCGCAGGGCGTGATCGAATTGCGTAGGTTTTTCAGCGAGGGAATGATGAATGAGGAGGGCGAAGAGGTCTCGACTCGCATCCTCAAACTACGGATCAAGAAGTTGATCGAAGAAGAAGACTCTAAAAAACCGCTCACGGACGAAGATATAGCAAAGATCCTGAGCAAAGAGGGCGTTAAGCTTTCGCGCCGAACGGTGGCCAAATATCGTGATCAGATGCAGATTGCCGGCTCACGCGAACGCAAGACAATTATCTAATACACCACCTTAGGGTAAAGGACTTAAACCATTATGAAATTTGATATTACCGGCAGGCACATTGACGTTACACCCGCGATCAAGGCGCACGTTGAGTCACATTTGGCAAAGATCGACAGCCTTTTCGAAGGGAAACCGGCCCACGCACACGTCATCATTGATGTCGAACGCGGCCGCCATAATTCTGAGATCGTCGTCAACTATCGTAACGACGTCCTCACCGCGGCCACAACTGATGCAGATATGTACAATTCGATCTCGTTGACCGTTGATAAGATCGAAAAGCAAGCAAGAAAACTCAAGGATAAGATCGTAGAAAAGTCGCGCAAGGCCGAAAAGATCGGCAAAGTGCCGACTATCGACCAAGAATAGACCGCATATGGGCAACACCCCGAAGGCAGACCTTGGTCTGCCTTCGCTCATCATCATCACAGGACTTAGCGGCTCCGGAATGTCGTCGGCGACGAATGCATTCGAAGATCTTGGGTATTTCTGTGTCGATAATCTGCCGTTGACGATGCTCTCGACATTTGGGCGGCTGCTGGTGCCCACGGACGGACGCCCGGCGGCGATCGAAAAGGCGGTGCTGGTGATCAATATCCGCGAACGCCATTTCCTTTCGGAGTTTTCGGTTGAATTGAAAAAGCTTGCTCGTAAAAAGCTTGTGCCTTTCGTGGTGTTTTTTGAGGCGTCGGACGAGGTTTTGCAGCGGCGATTCTCTGAAACGCGGCGGCCACATCCGGCAGATAACGGCAAAGGCCTGATCGCTGCCATCCGTACCGAAAGGCGTGCGATGACCGACGTTCGGCGACTGGCTGATCTGATCATCGACACAACTGACCACACTGTCCACACGCTCAGGCATCTCCTGGTGCAAAAGTTTAGCCCGCACACGGACGGCAAGACACTTAATGTCGAGATCCTGAGTTTTGGGCACAAATACGGCAACCCGCGAACGCTCGACCTGCTTTTTGACGTGCGGCATTTGCCAAATCCTTATTTTCAAAAGGATCTCAAGGAATTGCCCGGCGACACGCCGCAAGTGCTTGCATTTTTTGCAAAGCACCCTGAGGCGGACGAGACCGTGCAGCGTCTGACCGACCTTTTGACATACCTTTTGCCCAAGTATAAGCGTGAGGGCAAATCGTATTTGACGATCGGCGTGGGTTGTACCGGCGGACGGCATCGCTCGGTGATGGTTGCCAATGCCATCGGCAAGGCACTGAAGAAGATCGGGGATTTCGAAGTTGCGGTTTCGCACCGTGATATACAAAAATAGCGTTTTCTCCCTAAAAGGCCGGAATGTGATATATGGAAAATGATGCAAAGATCGGCGGCGTTATCGTCTCGCACGGCCAGATGGCCAATGAATTGCTTGCCGCGGCGGAGGAGGTCGTCGGTGACCTGACCAACATCGCTGCCGTGTCTATAGGCTGGCACGATGATGTCGAAACGGCCCGCGATGAGATCGAACGTGCGATCTCAAATATGTCATTCGGATCCGGTGTATTGATCCTGACCGATATGTTTGGCGGCACTCCGACCAATATTTCTGCGATGTTCCTTAAGGAAGATGAGGTCGAGATCGTCACCGGCGTTAATCTGCCGATGGTCATCAAACTCGCGACCGACACACGCCCGATCGGCCTCAAACAGATGGCCGCCGACGTCGAAGAAGAAGGGAAATCCGCGATCTGCCGGGCCGGGGAACTGCTCTCGCCGGCTAAGCCGAAATAGGATGCTTGAGCGGGAATTACGCATCACCAATCCGCTCGGGCTTCACGCAAGGGCCGCCGCCAAAGTCGTCCGATGCTCCGTGCGGTTTGAGAGCAGCATTTTGCTCCATCGCGGCGAGGCATCCGCCGACGCCAAATCGATGCTCAGCATACTCGGCCTGTCGGCGGGCTTCGGCTCGGTTTTAAGAATTATCGCGGACGGATGGGATGAGGACGCGGCGATCAGCGAGCTATCAGAGTTGTTTCTATCTGGCTTTGGTGAGCTCTAAAAAATATATGGCGATCGATAAAGTAGGTATTCTCGGTGTCCCACTCGGTTTTGGAGCCGGAAAAACCGGCAGCGAACTTGGCGTAAACGCGATGCGCTTGTCCAAGACCCGCGGCAGCAGCCTTGCGGAACATATTCGGCACCTCGGTATTGCGGTACGCGACCACGGCGATGCTGTAATTGCTCGGCCCCCGGACGATGCTGCACCTGCAAATCCCAAGCATTTGGCCGAGATGGTCGAGTCCAGCCTAAACATTATTGCGGATATCGACGCTATCCTCGCAGCCGACGAACTGCCGGTCATTCTCGGCGGCGATCACGCCATCGCGATCCCGACATTTTCGGCGATCGCATCGCATTATCATCGCCTCGGCACCGATATCGGGCTACTCTGGTTCGACGCGCACGCTGACATCAACACACCTGAAACGTCGCCATCGGGCAATATTCACGGTATGCCGCTCGCGGCCCTCTTGGGCCACGGCGACCCGCAGTTGACCGGCCTTTGCGGCTATTCGCCCAAGCTCGACCCGACATACTTTGCTCATATCGGCGCCCGCGACATCGATCCCGGTGAGCGTTCGCAGATCGAAAAGCTCGGGCTTCGCGACCATTTTTTTACAATGAGCGATATCGATAAGCGCGGAATGGCAGCGTGCGTCGAGGACGCCCTCGCTATCGTTTCACGGGCACCCGGCGGTTATGGCGTGACGTTTGACGTCGATATGATCGATCCGCGGTTCGCTCCCGGCAGCGGCACGCTGGTCCGCGGCGGTGCGACCTACCGCGAATCACACCTGGCACTCGAGATGATCGCTGCCGCCGGGGGAATGCGTTCATTTGAGATCGTCGAGGTCAATCCGCTGCTCGATCAATCAAATATTACGGTCGAACTCGCGTGTGAACTGATACTTTCGGCTCTCGGCAAGACGATACTCTAGCCTTTGCGTCGGTTGTTTTCGGGTAATACAATTTCTTTTTGTTCTCGTTTATATGAAAAAGACAATTGGTGTAATTTTCGGCGGCCGTTCCGGTGAGCACGATGTTTCGATCAGATCGGCCAAGACGGTGATTGAGCAGATCGACAGTTCACGTTATCACGTCGTCCCCGTAGCGATCACTAACGACGGTCGATGGCTCAGCGGCACCGAGTCGCTCGCACTCTTTCCTGCGATCACGCAGGCCAAGTATCGTGAAAGGTTTGGCGAACCGTCAAAGCTGCCGATATCGCTCACGGGCGACACCAAACAACACGGCCTGACGACGATGGAGATCCCCGGCGGCACTATACCGCTGGATGTCATCTTTCCGGTGCTGCACGGTACGTATGGCGAGGACGGCACCATCCAGGGACTTTTCGAAATGGCGGATATTCCGTATGTAGGATGCGGCGTATTGGCTAGTTCCACCGGTATGGACAAGGTGTTTATGAAAACGCTCTTTCGCGATGCCGGACTACCGATGTGCAATTACGTCTGGTTTCTGCGTCGCGAATGGGAAACGGCGGCGGAAGCGGTCGTCACCCAGGTCGAATCCAAGATCGGTTATCCGTGTTTTGTAAAACCTGCCAATCTCGGTTCGTCCGTCGGGGTTTCGATGGCTGTCGACTCCGAAAGTCTGCGCACCGCGATCTCGCTCGCCGCCGAATACGACCGCAAGATAATTGTCGAAGAAGGCCTAGATATGCGTGAGATCGAATGCGCCGTGCTCGGCAATGACAAGCCCGAGGCCAGCCTGCCCGGTGAATACATCATTCGCGACGCGTCCAAAAAATTTCTGGATTACACCGAGAAGTACGCCGGGACCGGAAACAACGAGTTTATCGTTCCATCGCCGGTTTCGGACGAGTTGGTCGCCAAGATCCGGCATTATGCGGTCGCGGCTTTCAAGTCGATCGACGGTTCGGGCCTCGCCCGTGTTGATTTTTTCCTACGCAATGACACCGGTGCTCTGCTCGTCAACGAGATCAATACTTTGCCCGGGCTGACCGACGCCTCGGGCTACCCCAAGATGTGGGCCGGCACGGGAATCGACTTTGCGGCAGTGATCGACCGCCTCATTGTCCTCGCGATCGAGCGGCACGCCGACCGAAGCCGTAGCAAGACCACGGTCAATTAGTTCAGACTACAAAAGATAGATAATTTTCGCAGTTGACGTGCTTTCCGGATGAGGTGTATTCGGTTTCCGATCGATGCTATTTGCCCTTCGGAGCGTTATAGCCCTTGCGGGTGCGGATGGTCACGCCGGACTTTTTGATGCGGACCTCGATCGAGCGAAACTTGCCGTCTTTTTTAAGGTTGGTCGGTTCGTAGGTTACGGTGTATTGGCTGCTGAGTTCTTCGACGATCGACTTAAAGGAGTTACGCATTGCGGGCCCGCCCGGCGTTGCGACAAAAGTCCCGCCTGATTTGCCGGCAAGACTCTTGAGCACGCCCTGATTCTGCACCCTTTCGATGCCGTGTTCATCCGGCGACGACATATCGATCGTGTAGATCGTTGCGTTTGCGGAAATTGCCGCCTTCAGGGCAGCATCCGACGACTTGCCGCTGCTGTTATCGGCACCGTCTGAGAGTACGATGATCGCCCGACGCTTTTCCGTTCGAGAACTCAGGACGGCCGCAGCCTTGTAGATCGCGTCATTAAGCGACGTCATACCGTCGGCCTTAAGGTCAAAGATCGATTCAACGATGTCGCGGCTATTTGAGAAATTCTGGACCAGACTCACCTTCGAATCAAATCGGTAGATCGCCGCATTATCGTCACGGCGGAGCCCGTATAAAAACTCGATTGCCGCTGAGCGTGCGATACTCAAGCGTTGTTCCATACTGCCGGATGTGTCCAGCAGTATGACTGCGGCGAAAGGGGTCGATTCGTTTTCGAATGAGAGAATATTTTGCTCGACACCGTCCTCAAACACCGTAAACTGAGACCGCGAAAGCCCTGTGACCGACGTGCCGGCACTATTGGTAACGGTCGCGTTTAAGAGCACGATGGTCGAATTGACCGTGATCACGTCATCATCTCTGTCCTGAGCCCACAGGCCAGATCCCGCGCCGAGAGCGGCGAGGATGACCAGCGTTAAAACTGACCTTCGGTAGAGATGTGAGCGTTTTATTTCCAGAACTTTAAGAATCGAGTCATTTTGAGCAGAGCATTACTGGTTTGGATCGCCGAGGCCGAGATGCTGAATCGTGTCGTCTTTTTAAGCTCTTCGACGAGTTTAGCCGCCGTTCCCTTGAGTGCCTTAAATCCATCCATCAATGAGGACGGCTTTTCGATCGCTTCGGTCTCGTCAGACTTTTCGTCAGCACCGCCAAGATCGCTTCGTATCTTTTTAACGATTTTTTCGAGCGATGCGAGTTTCGTGCGGTCGGCGTCCGTAAGATTCCGGCTTATTTCCAGCGACGATTCCAGTTCGTCCGACAGCTTTAAGGCAGTCTCGCCCCGATCGAGCATTTCCTGATACTCTTTTTTTTCCTGATCGATCCGGAGTTTAGCCATCACCTCGCGAACCCCCTTGGGCGGTTCTTCCTTTGGCGGGTCGAATGGGGATGCCGATGGATCGGTAGTCTGGGCAATGGCCATCAGAGATCCAAAAGCCACGACCGTTGTGATGATTATTAACCTGAACGCTTTTAGGTACATAGCGTTAACTCCGCTTAAGCAAAACTAATTCTGCGGCTGATCTTGGGTCGGGTCTGGCGACGTTCCCGTCACCGCCTCGACCAATTTAGCCAAAAATTCGTCCTCGGCCAATCCGGAACTCGGCACGGTCCGCCATTCGCTGGTCAGTCCGTTGCCGGCACGGCCCTCGACCTTGGCCACCACCGAAACCTTGTTTTGAATACCGTCGATCGACTGGACCTCGATCGTCAGGCTATATTGGGCACGCGACCACGCAGCATCGTCGTAGCCCAAGACACCGTAGCGTCCGAGTTCGCTCGCGGTCGTCACCGGGCCCTTTACGAATACAAACGGCTGGGTGACGATAATGCCGTCCTTGATCCTCGATGCGGCTTCGTCGATGACGATTCGCTTTTCGCGTAGCACGTCCGAGATCGTTTCGATCAGCACATCGCGCCTCGAATTAAGTTTGTAGGGATTGTCGAGGCGTTCGCGGACGCGGGTCTTGCCTTTGCCCCAATCGAACGATCGTGAGGCATCAGATGACCGCGTGGTCACCTTATTGCCTTCGTCTTTAATCTTTTGAGTTTGGCTATCGATGCCTTTTTGTCCGTAGGCAACGGTCATTGCAAGCAAGATCAGCAGAATTTGTCCGATTGTAGATCGCATACGTGTGGCGCCGAGAGAAAAACGTGTCCTAACTAATAAATATAGTCCAATTGACCGCTATTTGAAACATATGATGTGAGGATCACGCTTTTGGTTGTCAGTCCGCGGCGGATTCGTCCGCGTGCTGCATTTCGTAGAGCATCATATGCTTGAGAACCGCGTGATAAGCCGAAAACAACGCGATGAAAAGCCCCGGAACGCCGTCCATAAATCCCGCTTTCAGAATGTAGTCCTGAACGAATGCTGACGGCCCCGCAACTGCGATCTTCAGCGGCGAAGTGCGGCGGCCTAGATTGTAAGACGCTTTGGCTCCGAGCGGGGCGTATCTCCGGACGATCATTTCGGCGTGGTGGCCGACGCTGTCGACGCTTCGGTGAATAATGTCGTGCTTTAGAGCGCCCGTCGATGCGCCGGGCTGCATCTCGACCGATTCGTGGATCACAACTTGCTTCCAACCGGCCTTTCGACGGTCGAATAGGCGTAACTGGCGGTCAGGATACCAACTGCCGTGGCGGATCTCACGGCTCATATAGATCGACGCACGCGGAACGGTAAATCCGTCAAAGGGAAGTTTGTCGCCGGCCTTTAATGCGATTATCTCGGCCTTCAGCTCTGCAGATACGGTCTCATCAGCGTCCAAGCTAAATATAATTTCGCTCGCCGCCCGATCAACGGCCAACTGCTTTTGCACGGCAAATCCGGGCCATTCATTGACGATCACCTTGGCTCCGAGTTCGCCGGCGATATCGAGCGTCCGATCCGTGCTACCCGAATCCACCATCAGCACCTCATCGGCCCAATCAAGCGAACGGATCGCGTCCGCGATCTTCGCCTCCTCATTGAATGCAATTATAACTGCCGAGATCTTCACGCTTTGGATTTTCGCAGGTTTGTCCGCAAACTAAAAGTGCCGCATCGCTGCGGCACTTGTTTAGACGGTATTTTCAATCAAATTATTTGATCTCGACAGGTGAGGTGAGCGTGATGTTATTGGCTCTGAATGACGTCGCTGTCACTCTCTGAAGGTCGCTGAGTGCCTTGTTATAGTCAGTTTCAGAACGGATTTCCGCGTTGCGGGCGTTGGCCAGAGAGTTTTCACGCTGAAACAGTAGAAACGTGGTCGAGCGTCCCGCGTCATACAGTTTGCGTTCGCCGTCAAGCAGAGTTTCGGCACTCTCACGTGCCCTTCGTGCGGTCAATACGCGTTGCCGCGCGGTTTCGACCGCCTGGACCGCATTTCGCACTTCGACGATCACCGCCTGCTCCTGTGCGCGCGTCTGGGCGGCGATCTGCTCGCCTTCTATCTTGGCGCCCTCGAGATTGGCCTTGGCGGTACGATTGCGGAACGGGAACGAGATCGTCACGCCGACCGAGAAATTCGGTGCGTCGGTGCGAAAGATGTTTGATAACGAGCGGTTAAATCCGCCAAAGAGATACGACGGCGATGCCGGAATCGCGATAGTGTCGTTCAATATCAAAGGCAGATTCACTAGCGGCAGTCCGCGGATCTGATTGATCGCGTTAAATAGCCGGAGATCGCCGAACGATGTGTAGAGATTGGTGGACGATGCGGCATTATTAGCACCGCGTGCCAGTCCGTCCAGCGAAAATGTCGTATTCAGATCGACCTGCGGACGTGTCTGGTTGCGAAAATATTTGATATCGACTTCGTTTATCTCATTCTGTAGCTTGAGACGCTTGAGCTCAAAGCGATTCTCCATCGCGTCCTTCATCGCCGCATCGAGATTTGCGGGATCAACGCTGAAAACGGGTTTGTCGGTCGGGACAATAGTCTGCGACCACTCCGGAGCGGTGGTATCACGCAGCATTAGCTGTTTAAGCGCGTTTTCGGCTACCGAGACCTGTTGAGTCGCAGAGAGCAGGTCGCCTTCGCGATTGGCAAGCTCGGTTTCGACTGACGCCTTTTCGAGCGGCGCGGCCGCACCGGCGTCGATCTTGGCCTCGATCTGCCGCAGATTTTCCTTTGCAAGATTTAGATTAGCGACTACATTCTGCTGATTGCGGAGTGCGAAGACCAGGTCCCAATATGTCTGCTGGACTGATGAAATAGTCCTGATCGCCTGCAGGCGAAAGTCGGAATCGTTCTGTTCAAGCCGCTTTTTTGCGATCTTGATCTGTTGACGCTTGCTGTCGATATTAAAATTTCGCAGTAACGGCTGTGTGTACGTCATCCCGAGATTTGACGAATATATCGCACTGCTGCTCGACCCCGAGACGCTGCCCGAACTGACCTGCGCCTGAGCGAAAGCATTCTCCGTGCGTTGGTTATTGAAAAAAACCTGGTAACTACCGCCGCCCGGACGAATGAATTTGTTCATATTCGCATTTACGCGAAAATCATTGGTCGCTGCTGATCCGGTCGTCGAATTACGCGAATAATTAGGGTTGACCGTAAAAACGGGGTCATATATACCAAGCTGCGCCCTGATCCCGGTTTCCTGTATGCGGACCGTCGTTCGCGATACCTCGATGTCGTTATTGCTCTCGAGAGCCCGTTTGATCGCTTCGTCGAGCGACAAGGTCAACGGCTGCGACGTCTGCACACCGATCCTCGACATCGAGGTCAGAAACGGGTTAGTCGCCGGCGGCGGCGTTGACGTGGTTCGCTTGGCTGTCGTCGCGGCGGCAGTATTCTGGGCTATCTGCTGCTGATCCTGCGGCACTGTTTGGGCAACCGCGGTCATCGCCGACGACAACATCAGCGTAAGGAATATCGATTTTGATCGCGTAAAGGTCATTATGAGAACGCTCCGGTCTTTCACGGTTTAGTTTGTATTATTGCTTATAAACTCAATCGCTTACTACGTCACCGCAAACGCCATTGTTTCAACTATCTTAATTATCGACGATCGGTGAATCTTTGAATTTTTACTGATTTTGAGTTATCGTCAAACTTTATAATATACGCATTTTTCACGGAGGAATCTAAACATAATGGCTATTAAAATTGGTATCAACGGTTTCGGACGCATCGGGCGTGCGGTTATGCGCACGTGTCTAGGCAATCCGGAATTTGATTTCGTTGCGGTCAATGATCTGACCGATACTAAAACACTCGCTCATCTGCTCAAGTATGATTCGATAATGGGCAATCTCGATCACGCGATCTCTGCCGGCGACGGCGTGATAAATGTCGAGGGCGACAAGTTTCGCGTATTTTCAGAACGCGATCCGGCGGCGATCGACTGGAATTCGGTCGGTGCTGAGATCGTTATCGAATCGACCGGACACTTTACCAAGGCCGAGGACGCGTCCAAGCATCTCGGCGGCAGTGTCAAGAAGGTCGTCATTTCGGCTCCGGCAAAGGGCGAAGATGTCACGATCGTGCTCGGCGTAAATGAGGGAATGTATGATGCGGCCAACCACCACATCATTTCCAACGCATCTTGCACGACCAACTGCCTCGCACCGGTCGCCAAGGTGATCCACGAGACATTCGGCATCAAGAATGCTTTGATGAATACCATCCACAGCTATACCAACGATCAGCAGTTGCTCGATCTGCCGCACAAGGACCTTCGCCGTGCCCGTGCTGCCGCTTTGTCGATGATCCCGACCTCGACCGGTGCCGCCAAGGCCGTCGCTCTGGTCATCCCGGAACTCAAGGGCAAATTTGACGGCATTTCCGTCCGCGTCCCGACGCCCAACGTCTCGCTCGTAGATGTCGTTATGAACGTCGAAAAGTCGACCTCGACCGAAGAAGTCAATGCCGTTCTCAAGGCGGCCGCAAATGGGCCGCTGAAGGGAATTCTGGCATTTTCTGAGGAGCCGCTCGTCTCGATCGACTTTAAGGGCAACTCGAACTCATCTATCGTAGATGCTGAGAACACAAAGGTTATCGACGGCACGTGCATCAAGGTACTGTCGTGGTATGACAACGAATGGGGTTACTCTTGCCGCGTTCGTGACCTGGTTAAATTCATTGCCGAAAAGGGCATATAACCCCTTTATCTTGCGGCGGGTACACGGCCATTGACGGTTTCGTGTGCCCGCCGATTTTTATATATGAACAAGCAACGGTTTTTTGGGTTTTTCCTCGCCCTGTTGGTATTTGGCACGTACCCTGTCGCCATCCACTCCCAACGAAAGCCGCCGCGAAAAACGCAACCCGAACTCATTCAGACAATTCGGGTAACGAAGATCGGGAGCGTCGATGTCTTCGGCGGTGATACGCCGCCAAATATGTCGCCCGCCCAGAAGTTACGCTGGGATTCGTTCATCAAGGTCTGGCAAACACTTCGCGACAATTACTTTGATCAGACCTTTAACGGCCTCGACTGGGACGCGGTCAAGGCCGAATTCAGGCCCCGCGTCATTGCCGCCAAAACGGACCTCGAGTTTCACTCTCAAATGCAGGAGATGATCGGCCGACTGCAAAAGTCACACTTTGCGATCGTTCCGCCCGAGGTTTACCGCGAGATCGAGACCGCTAAGGCTGAGGCAAAAAAGCGTGAAAAGGAACGCTCCGCGGCCCGCAGTGACGCCTCCGATGATCCCGGAAAGGAAGACGAACCACTGATCGACGAATCTGAGACGCAGTTCGGCATCGGTATCGAACTTCGCTTGATAGACGGCAAATTCGTCATTGTCCGCACCGATCGTGATTCGGCGGCGGAATATGCAGGCGTGAAACCCGGCTTTATTCTCGACAAGATAAACGGCGTCTCGCTATCCGAAATGGTCTCCCGGATCAAGCTATATTACTCATCGAACGGGACCGAGAAATTTCTCAAATACCTACCGCTCCAGATCGGGCCCTGGTTTCTGAATGGCGAAAAGGATTCGTACGTGACGATCACCTGTATCGACGGTAGCGACAAGCCCGTCGATTTCCGAATTCGCCGCGAACCTCTGCTTGGGCAAACTGTCACGCTCGGCCAGAATCTGCCGGAGCAATACCTAAAGTTCGTCAAACGAGATATCGACGGTGATGTCGGCTACATTCGGTTCAACGTCTTTGCGATGCCGATCGTCGATCGATTTTGCGACGCCGTCCGCGAGTTCAATGGCAAAAAGGCCATCATCGTGGACCTTCGGGGCAATACCGGCGGCCTTCTCGGCCCGCTTTACGCCCTTTCCGGGATGCTGACCGACGACCGTATCGATATCGGCACGATGATCTACAAGGTTGGCCGCGAACCGATGATAGCTCTGTCCAAAAGGAATAATTTTACTGGAAAGCTGGTATTTTTGGTTGATCGCTACACCATCTCTGCGGGTGAGATATTTGCGGGTGCCGTACAGGACAATAAACGGGCCTTGATCGTCGGCGAAAAGACCGCAGGCGAGGCTTTGCCGGCTATTTCGGTCGTATTGCCGACCGGAGGCGTGTTTCTCTATCCGATCGCCAATTTTAAGACCAAGACAGGACGTCTGCTTGAGGGCGTCGGCGTAGTTCCGGACGTAACGGTCGAGGTTGACCGCAAAACGCTGCTCGAAGGTAGCGACCCGCAACTATCCCGTGCAATGGCCGAGATCGCCAGTGCAAAGCTCTTTCCGCAAGCTGCGACAACCGTAAACACCGACAGTGAATTGCCGCCGCCGCCTGCACCGAAACCCGCCCCGAGGGTTGTTGTCGCAACCGGTAGCGGGTCAGGTAATGGGACAGGTAATGGGACAGGCAGTGGACTAAGTAGTTCAGGCCCCCCGCCACCACCAAGGGCATTGACGGTGCTCGGTGCCGCAGACGCCCCAGCCGCCGACCTCAAGGACCCCAAAGCTCTCGGCGTCATCGGAGCGTTCGCAGATGCGGTCGGCGGACTCGGCAAATGGCGAGCTATCAAGTCGTACTCCATTACGGGAAGTCAATCCGTCGATTATCGCGGCTCGATCACCAATTTTGCCGTCCGCTCATACAAACGTTATCCGTCGGATTACTTGATCGTTCTGTCTTCACCTGCAGTCGGCGAGATCCGGTCGATCTTTGCCGGACGTGAGGCGATCACGCAGTCTGATTACGGTATCGACACCGCCGTGACATTGCCGACCGCAGCATCGAACGTTGACCTTTTTGACACGATATTCTTGGCACTTGACGTCGAGGCGATGCGCTCGCTCAGTTACCTGGGCATATTTGACCGTGACGGGCGAAAATGTCACATTATTGAGGCAACATTCAAGAATGGAAAGTCGGCGAGCCTGGCATTTGACGTCGAGACCAAAATGCTC
Source organism: Chloracidobacterium sp. (assembly GCA_016720705.1). Classification (NCBI taxonomy): domain Bacteria; kingdom Pseudomonadati; phylum Acidobacteriota; class Blastocatellia; order Chloracidobacteriales; family Chloracidobacteriaceae; genus Chloracidobacterium; species Chloracidobacterium sp. Next base: position 315,453 of record JADKKB010000001.1, read on the forward strand.
GTCAGTATGGCAGACCGCTACTCGGTTTCGGGTTACGGAGACTATCGTAAGGTCAATGGACTGATGATGCCGTTCAGGGTTGACGTAGGTACGGGCAGATCCTTGTTGTTCGACAAGATAACACTAGACGAAAACCTGAGTGACGATCTATTTAAGCGTAAAGAAAACTGCTATGACCGCCCTGCACAATAGCAACCGGAGATACTATGAATAACAATTTTTTCAGCCGCAACACTACAAATTTGGGCTTTGCCGTTCTCTTACTCGTAGTTCTGGGCTGTTCGTGCCCTCAGAAGCTCAGCGAATTTACGAAAAAGAGTGAGCCTTCGACGCCTTCACCGTCAAACACGGCAACTGTACCTGACAAACCGACGACTCCAACGCCAACTACCCCGACCACGCCCAAGGGCGATTATGATCTGACAATGGCAAAATACAGTCAATTGTCGATCGGTATGCCGCGTTCAAAGGTGGAGTCGATCCTCGGCGGTCCGGGAACTGAGATCAGTTCGTCAAAGGGAGGCGGCGTAAGTTTTTCGGTCAATAAGTGGCAAGGTGCTAATTATAAGGCGGTGATCTTGTCGTTTAAGGCGGATAAAATAATGTCGAAGTCGCAGGTCGGCCTCGATAAATAGCCGTTCGACGGCGAATGCCGTCTTATTTGAAACGAAAGCCCTCTAACTCTTCGGGCCGCGACCGGTTTATCGGTACGGTCCACTTTCCCAACGCTCTATGCTCAAACGAACTATTAAAGACATCGATATTCACGGCAAACGTGTATTTATCCGCGTAGATTTCAATGTACCCATTAAAAACGGCGAGATAACCGATGACACACGAATTCTCGGAGCCCTACCGACGATCAAATATGCCGTCGAACAAGGTGCTCGCGTCATTCTCGCATCGCACCTCGGCCGTCCACTTAAAGACAAAAAGAAAGCCGAAGAAAAAGGCCTGCCGTATGATGCGGCAAAATACAGTCTCAAACCGGTGTTCGAGTATCTGTCTAAGATAGATGGGTTAAATGTTGCATTTGCAGATGATTGCATCGGCGACTCGGTCGCTGCTGACGTTGCGGGAATGAATGCGGGCGACGTACTTTTACTGGAAAATCTCCGCCTTCACGCCGAAGAGGAAAAGAATGACGCCGATTTTGCCGGACAGCTCGCTTCGCTCTGTGACGTTTACGTCAACGATGCTTTCGGCACCGCTCACCGTGCCCACGCCTCGACCGAGGGCATCACGCACTTTGTGGACGATTGTGTCGCGGGCCTCTTGATGGAAAAAGAACTCAACTATCTCGGCAAGGCTCTTCACTCGCCCGAGCGCCCGTTTGTCGCGATCCTCGGCGGAGCCAAGGTGTCGGACAAGATACCCGTGATCGAATCGCTCATCAAACGCAAGGTGGACAAACTCCTAATCGGCGGTGCGATGGCTTACACGTTCTTTAAGGCGGCCGGCTATACGGTCGGAAAATCGCTGGTCGAGGACGATATGATGCCCAAGGCCAAAGAAATCGAACAAATGGCTGCCGACGCCGGCGTCGAACTCCTTTTGCCGACAGATCATCAGGTCGTCGACAGCTACGACCCGCTACATTCGCGCCGGACGATCCCGATCGCCTTCACCAATACGGGCCTGGTCGGCCTCGATATCGGCGTTGACACCGCCGCCCTGTTCACCAAAGCCCTCGAGGGAGCCAAGACCATCGTCTGGAACGGCCCGATGGGCATGTTTGAGGAAAAGCCATTTGACGAAGGGACGCTTGCCGTCGCTAACGCGGTGGCTGACGCTACCGATCAGGGTGCGATCTCGATCGTGGGCGGCGGTGATTCGGTCGCGGCGATCAATCAGGCCGGGCTCGATTCACGCATCAGCCACATCTCGACCGGAGGCGGAGCGACGTTAGAATTCCTTGCCGGAGATATCCTGCCGGGCGTCGCTGCGTTGGATGATAAATAGGATCGACGCTGATTTCGTCGTCGATTCAGCATCTTTCCATAAATCTCATAAATTCCATAAATCTCATAAATCTTGTAAACATCGTAAATCTCATAAATCCCGTAAATATCGTAAAGCGCGTTTGTTGAGATCGGGGGTAGGCTATATATATGGCCGCAAAAGTCCCTCAGCAGAAGATCGCGGATTGTCGGGAGTTGTACTTAAGGTACGGCGGCGAGGCACACGAGCGGATCGCGTCGGAGATGCGTGGGCGTGGTTGGCGAGGGTTTACGAAACGCAATCTTTACGCCCGCACCCGCGGCGGCATTGTCACACAGGGCTGGCCGGAACGCTTCGGCTGGGACGGTGATCTGCCCTTGAAAGGTGCGAAAGGCACTAAAAAGGGAAGATGCGGCACGGCATACGCAAGCCGCCGCACTTTTGCACGGGAGCACACGCCGCTCAGGCCTTCCGCATTCGAAGTTTCCAAGCCAAAGTTCAACCGCCAAAAAGCCAAACGCCTGCGCCGAATGGCCGAACGGCGTTCAAAACAGCTGAAAGGGAAAACACGGATGCAAGGGATACAAGAACGGCCCGGTTCTATACATATCCCCGACTCAACCGACTCGCCAGACTCAACCGACTCGTTCCACGCGTGGCTTAAGTCTATGCCGTCGGCCTGGGACTGGGACCTTCGGCATCAGTTGTATCTGTACGAGCACTTGCAAAAAGTAACGGACGGCGAGTGTAAGCGTCTGATGATCTTTATGCCGCCGCGTCACGGCAAATCAGAGCTCGTCACGGTCCGCTACGCTGCCTGGCGGCTTAAACAGAGGCCTTCGATGCGTGTCATTCTCAGCAGTTACAATCAGAAGCTCGCCGATCTATTCTCCCGCAAGATCCGGACAGTGCTTGCGGATTCTTTTGCCGCAGAGGCGCAGAGACGCGGACAAGCAGAAGAGGGAGAAGAGATGATGGGGAGTGGGGGAGATGGGGAGAAGCGGAGTAGGGAAGACGGCCGTACGAAAACTAGAGCGGCCTCCCACACTCCTCCACTCCCCAACTCCTCCACTGCTTCGCCCTTCCCGTTCACGCGGCCGAGGCCCGCAAACCGCGTCTCGGAGTGGGAGACGACCGTCGGCGGCGGCCTCAAGGCAGTCGGCGTAGGGGCGGGCGTGACGGGCTACGGAGCCGATCTGATCATCATCGATGATCCGGTCAAGGAGCCGCAGCGAAGCCGGCAGCCCTGTGCTTCGCGAAAGGCTCTGGAACTGGTTCAGGGACGATCTCTCGACCCGCCTCGAACCCGAAGGCTCGATCATCCTCATACAGACCCGCTGGCACGAAGACGACCTCGCCGGGCGTCTGCTGAGGGAGCAGGCCGACGGCGGTGACCAATGGACCGTCATCCGCCTGCCCGCCCTCGCTGAGACGTGGGAAGAACGGGTAACCGCGGAGGCGCAGAGACGCGGAGGGGAGAATGACAGTGAGGAGGGTGAGACTTCAGATATCGACGGTTGCTCATCTCATCTAATACTTCCCGCTGCTTCTCCGTCTTCCTCTTCTTCTCTGGCCTCAGCGTCTCCGCGGTAGAAACACCTCCCGACGCTCTCGGACGAAGCCCCGGCGAGGCTCTCTGGCCGGAGCGTTTCTCCGCGGAGTACTTTGAGCGTCTGCGCGAACGGGTCGGCGAACTCTCATTTGCCTCGCTCTATCAGCAAAGGCCTGTACCGGCCGAGGGCGACGTCTTCAAACGCGAGTGGTTTCGGAACATTGTCGATCAGGCACCGGCCGGCCTCAAATGGAAACGCGGCTACGATCTGGCCATTTCCACCAAACGCACTGCCGACTACACGGCATCGTTCCGCATCGCCTTTGACGCAGAGGGCTATCTCTACATCGACGGCGGATACCGACGACGCATAGGCTTTCCGGAGCAAACGCGTTATATCTCCGAATGTATACGCAAGGAGCAAAACACCGAACACGGCATCGAAAGTGCCCTCCACGGCCGTGCCTTTATGCAGGTGCTCCGCCGCGACGCACGCCTCAACGGACGCTCATTTCGCGGCGTCGATGCCCGCGGCGATAAACTCGAAAGGGCCGGCTCCTGGATCAGCCTCGCCGACCAAGGACGCATCCGCCTCGTCCGCGGCCACTGGATCCGTGCCTTTGTCGAAGAACTCTGTGCCTTTCCGCACGGCAAGCACGACGACCAGGTCGATGCCGTCTCAATAGCGATGTCGCTCCACGAAAACCCCTCGGGTAAACTCTTCTTCTATTCACCAAACAATCCAAACGGTGAAATAAGACGGGCTTAACCCCGGGAATTGCGTCGGCGGCGATGGATGCGTTTGCGTGTTAAGATGACTGTGACCACTATGAAGAACTTCCTACTCGAAGCCAAAAATTTTGTGCTTATCATCCTGGGCATCTTCTCAGCGGCCCTTGGTCTAAAGGGATTCCTGCTCTCAAGCCGCTTTATCGACGGCGGAGTGACCGGTATTTCGATGCTTATGTCCGACGTGACCGGTTTTCAGCTCGCACCGCTCCTGTTGGTCATTAATCTCCCGTTCATTGCGATCGGGTATCGGCAGATCGGCCGAAAGTTTGCCATCAAAAGCTCGTTGGCGATCTTTGGCCTCGCGATCGTGTTGCTGTTTGTAAACTTTCCCGATATAACGCAGGACAAATTGCTGACCGCTGTCTTTGGCGGACTATTCATCGGTGCCGGAATCGGCCTTGCGATCCGCGGCGGAGCCGTACTCGACGGCACCGAGATAGCGGCGTTACTCGTCAGTCGCAAGAGCCATCTGCTCAATGTCGGCGACGTTATCCTTATATTAAATGTTTTTATCTTTACGGCGGCCGCGTTCATTCTGAGCGTCGAGTCGGCGATGTATTCGATCCTGACCTACGTCGCAGCATCGAAAACGATCGATTTCCTCATTCACGGCGTCGAGGAATATACGGCGATCACGATCGTCTCCTCACGGACACACGACATCAAGCACGCGATAATGAGTCGGCTAAATCGCGGCGTGACCGTATTCATCGGTCGCGGCGGAATGGGCAGTACCGGGTTTACTGATAGCGATCAGGAAATACTCTATTGTGTTGTGACACGGCTTGAGATCGGCAGCGTCAAGAATCTGGTCGACGACCTCGACCCTGCCGCATTTATGACCACACACGGACTGTCGGACGTCCACGGAGGCTTGATCAAGCGCCCGGTTTTGCATTGAAGATATCTTTGTGAAATTGTATTAATTCGTTGACGAAGCCACATTCAAAAGGAGCCAATCTATGATAAGAACACTAATTGTATTTTTTATGATCGCCTCGATCCTGCTAACGGCCCAAATCCCGCTACTCGCTCAGTCGTCGACGGCTAAGCTTGAAAAGAAGGCAGCAAAGATCAAGGCCAAGATCGCGAAACTCGGAACCGGTGAAAAGGTTAAGATAAAGGTCAAACTGTACAGCGGAACCGCTCATCGGGGATATTTGAGTCAGACGACTGATGACAGCTTTGTAGTCGTTGATAAAATGGGAAACCCGAATACGGTTAAATTCACGGATGTCGATTCGGTCGGCGGCAACAACCTTTCGACCGGAGCAAAGATTTGGATCGGCGTCGGGATCGGCGCCGGAGCGGCGGTCCTGTTTCTTTGGATCTTTTTTGAAAACTACGGTTGACGATCGAGACTCGGCAATCTGGGCGACTTAGGCACCTGATCGAGTCGCCCTTGCTAACCCTTGTGTCATCTTTGAACTAAAGCTAAGGGCCGCGATCAACGATTCGGCCAAAAACGGCAAAAATGCGGCGTGTCGCAATATCGAACATATACGTAGCCGGGTATTAAATGCGGCAGCGTACGCTGAGCGATAGTCCGCCTCAAGTACTGATAGATCGAGATCTTTGACAATATAATTTGATATTACCCCGGCGGCGATCCTGGCACTCTCCATCGCAAGGAGCATACCGCTACCGGTAAATGGATCAATGAATGCGGCCGCGTCGCCAACGGAGATCAATCCGGATGCGGGGACTAGTTCGCCGCGTCCAAATCGCTCGATCGGCACCGCGTGCCAGGGCTTGACCACCTTAGCGTGCGACAATGCGATCGCCGCCCGTTTGTTGGAACACACAACCTCACGCATAACGCGTTCAGGGTCGCTGCCAAGCCGGCGGGCATCTGCCGCCGATGCGATGAAGCAAAGATTATAGAGATCGTTCTCAACACGGTTACAACCGCCGTAGCCGCCGCGATAGACGTAGATCTCGCAGGTCGCTGGCAACAATCGTGCATCGCTCAGATGTGTTTTGAATGCAACTAGCTCAGCGGCCGTTTTTGTGACGTTTCGCTGGTCTAGTCTGCGTGCGAGACTTCGCGTGCGTCCGGTAGCGTCGATCGTCAAATTGGCCTTGATGTCGGATTCAATACCGCTTTTGTCGCGAAGCGTGACGCCAACGACACGCCCATCCTCGACATCAAGTCCAGAGACCGATGTTTCGCCTCGTACGTCCACACCGACTGCCTTAGCACGGCTAAACAAAATGAGATCCATTTCCGCTCGGCTCAGGCCCAGGGCGAGGGAATCGGGCACACCGAACCAAGCACTTTCGACCGCGACGCCCTTGCCGCTTTGTGCGAAAAAGACGGTTTCCTTCAATTCCGTCCCGCCGGCGGCTTTGATGTCGGGCAAAACGCCGAGCTCGTTAAAATGGATCTGGCATTCGGGCGAGATAAATTCGCCGCAGAGCTTTTCACGCGGAAACGCTTTTTGCTCGGTCAAGATCACACTCAATCCGGCGTTTGCCAGACGGATCGCCAAACTCGATCCCGCCGGCCCGGCACCGGCGATAGCGACATCATATTGTTTTCTGTCGGTTGTCATTGAGCTATTTACCGGAAAGCACCAGACGGTAAGCCGCCGAACGCTTGACGCCAATATCGGTCAACCCGGCATTCTCGGCCAACTGCCGTAATTCTGTCGGCTTAAAACTCCGCAAGATGGAAAGGGCACCATCCTCACGAGTAAATTGCTGGAGCGTAAGGCGACTCGTCGCACGGTAGAAATAATATGCGATCGGGCTTCGGTGCAGGTCGATGATAAAGATCCGTTTTGCGGCAACACGGCTCATTTCTCGCAAGAGTTTGACAGCGTCGTTGTCGGTCAAATGGTGCAGAAATAGCGAGCAAATAACGTAGTCAAACGCGCCATCATCGAACGGCAGATGCAGAGCATTGCATTGGAGGGCATCGATCTCGCCCCTTTGGGAACCGCGATAGATCGCCCTCGCGGCCTTGGCATTGAGTTCGGCACCGACCAGATACGACGGCCTCGACCTGAGCCATTTATGTACGGCTCGAAGCAGTTCGCCCGAACCGGCACCGACGTCGAGCACAGACACGCGTTCGCCGCCGCCGGAGCGAATGTCACGCATCAAAGATCGGCGAATCGCCCGCATTTCGCCGAACGCACGATGAATGTACTTCATCTCAACGTGCCATCTGGCGTATTCCTCGGGCGTGTAGTCGCCGGTGTCGAGGCGTTCGAGCTCATAGCTTCGATGTTTGAATCGGCTGAACATTCTATTCGGCGTACCTCTGGAGCACGATCGCACTGTTCTTTGAACCAAAGCCGATGCAATTGCACAATGCGGTATTCACCTCGGCCGTGCGGGCAGTATTTGGCACGTAGTCGAGATCGCAATCTGGGTCAGGCTCGTCAAGATTGATCGTCGGCGGTATAACGCCCGTCGTCATAGCACACAATGCGGCAGCGATACCGGCAGCACCGCTCGCACCTTGCGGATGGCCGATCTGGGATTTGGTGGCCGACATCGGCGTTCGATAAGCGTGTTCGCCAAGAGCGATCTTGACGGCGACTGTCTCGATCTTGTCGTTCAAAATGGTCGATGTGCCGTGCAGATTCACATAATCGACCTGATCAGGGGCGATACCGGCGTCACCGAGAGCCATCGTCATCGCCCTTGCGGGTTCGATGCCCGAATCGTCGAGGCGAACGCGGTGATACGCATCGCACGTCGCACCGTAACCCGTAATTTCGGCATATATTTGGGCGTTACGTTTTAAGGCAGTTTCCAGATCCTCGAGGACAAAAAGATATGAGCCTTCGGCGGCGACGATGCCCGAACGGCCGACCGAAAAGGGTCTCGATGCACGATGCGGTTCGTCGTTCCAGTCGCGGGTGACGACCGTCATCAGGTTAAAACCGGCCATTATCCCGGGCGCGATGGGAGCGTCAACTCCGCCCGCGATCATTACATCCTGACGCCCGAGGGCGATATGTTGAGCAGCGTAAAAGATAGCATCAGTGGAACTGGTACAGCCCGTCGATACGACGTGCGACAATCCCCGCAGGCCGAATGCCATCGATATCTCCGACGACAGTCCGCCGTGCGTCGACGATGGTATCGTGTAAACACTCGCCTGAGTCTGCGGCCCGTTGAACCAATAGGAATATTGCTTTTCGGTAAACGCAAGCCCGCCGCCGCCGGTCCCGATCTCGACGCCGATAGCACGCCGTTCGTCGAGCGCCATATCGGTTGTGTCAATGCCCGCGTCAGCCATCGCTTCGCATGCGGCGGCGAGAGCAAGCGGAACGGTGCGGGCAACGTGCTTGCGGTCTTTCCGATTAAGTTGGGCTTCCCAATCAAAATCCTGGACCTCGCCGGCGATCTGAACTGCCGATCCCGATGCGTCAAACGCCGAAATCCGCCGCACACCACTGACGCCGCCTTTGAGCGAAGCCCAAAACGCCTCGCGTCCGATGCCGATCGGCGTAAGACAACCGATTCCCGTGACGACAACACGGCGTGGGCGAAGAAAGTTGTTGAGCATTTAGAAGAATCCCCTTGTACTGTTGTATGAGAATAGCACGCAGCCACTATTTCGACTCGGTTTCGCTAATGACGTGAGATTTTGTTAACTTATTTGTATGAGAAAGCCCGTAATCGCCGGAAATTGGAAAATGTATAAGACGCTGAGCGAGGCCGTAACAACGGCGGTCGACTTAAAACCGCTCGTCGCTAACGCAAATCACTGCGAGGTCGTCATCGCACCCGTATTTACTGCGATCAAGACCGTCGCCGATCGCCTCGAAGGTTCGAACGTCAAGGTTGCCGGCCAAAACTGTGCTACACAGAATGAGTTTGGTGCCCACACGGGCGAGATCGCACCCGCGATGCTCAAGGATGTCGGTTGCTCACACGTGATCATTGGCCATTCCGAAAGGCGGCAGTTTTACGGCGAGACCGATAGCTCGGTCAATAAGAAAGCCAAAGCGACCATCGCCTCAGGAATGACCGCGATCGTCTGCGTCGGCGAAATGCTTGCCGACAGGGAATCGGGTAACGCCGAAAACGTGGTCAAAGGGCAATTGGAATCGAGCCTCGACGGTTTGACAGTTGCCGATATGGAACGTATTATTATCGCTTACGAGCCTGTCTGGGCCATTGGTACGGGTAAAACCGCCACGCCCGAACAGGCTCAAGAAATGCACGGTCACATTCGCCAAACCGTTGAGAACACTCACGGAAAGGCCGTCGCAGAGGCGGTTCGAATACTCTACGGCGGTTCGGTAAAGCCGGACAATATCGCGACACTGATGTCGCAGGCAGACGTTGACGGTGCGTTGGTCGGCGGGGCAAGCCTCGAAGCGGTTAGCTTTTCGCAGATCGTGAATTACAAATAGGTGGGTTAATAAGTTGGAATACGTTCTCTACTTTATATTTTTTCTCTCGTGCATCGTGCTGATCGCCGCTGTGCTTCTGCAGCCTGGTAAGACCGATGCCGGAGCATTGTTTACGAGCAACGTTTCGAGTTCGGCCTTTAGCCCGCGAGGTACTGCGACAGTTTTGTCGAAGGTCACCATTGCGGCGGCGGTCTTGTTTATGTTGTCTGCTCTATTGCTTTCGATGCCCGCTCTGACCGGTAACGTGTCAGTTCTGTCGAGCAATCCGGACGCACCTGCAGCAAACGCAAATCCATCGGTCGAGCCTGCTGCGAACGCTGCAGTTCCGGTCGCCGTTGACGCTAACACTGCTGCCCCGGCAACGAACACCGGAGCACCAATCGACGTCGCTCCGGCACCCGCACCGGCTAATAAGTAGGTTTTTGAAAAGTTGGCTCAGGTGGCGTAATTGGTAGCCGCGCACGTTTGAGGGGCGTGTGGAGTAATCCGTGGGGGTTCGAGTCCCCCCCTGAGCACCATTAAATTTGCAAAAAGACGGGAATCGACCCCGTCTTTTCTTGGAAAAAGATGTTGCACAGTCGCAACACTGTGCTATACTGAGAATGGATACTGAGGGTTAGTCCTTTACGACCATCGTTCCTGTTCCGGAATCGGTAAAGACCTCTGCCAATATGGCATTTCGGACCGTACCGCTAACGATATGAGCGGAGTGAACGCCGCGTCCGACGAGATCGATCAGACTTTCGATCTTTGGAACCATTCCACCGGTCGCACGCCCGGATTCGATCAGATGCTTGGCATCCGATGTAGTGATCTTTGACAACTTAGTATTTGGGTCTGATTCTTCGAGATATATACCGTTGACATCGGTGAGCAATATTAATTTCTCGGCACCGAGTTTGATCGCGATCTCTGATGCGATGGTGTCGGCATTGATATTAAAGACGCGGCCATCATCGTCGGCGCCCAGCGACGAAATGATCGGTAGGTAACCGCTGTCGAGGAGCGTGTTTATCAAGGAGGCATCAACCTCGACCACGTCGCCTACGTGCCCGTAATCGATCGATTCGGTCGCACCGGTTTCGCGATTGAGGACATCCCTTGGCGGACGTTTGACTGCCTTGACCACACCGCCATCGACTCCTGATAATCCCACTGCGTGGACACCTCGTCGCCTGAACTGAGCGAGGATCTCGGTATTTATCTTCCCGCGAAAGATCATTTTTGCCAGGTCGAGTGTGTCGTCATCGGTGACGCGGCGTCCCTCGATAACGGTTTGGACAACGCCTAGCTTAAGCGCAAGTTCCGTCAACTGCTTGCCGCCGCCGTGGATTACGCAGACGCGGATGCCGACCTGATGAAGCAATGCCAACTCCTCCGCCAGTGAGGCAAGATTCTCCTTGTCCTCGGTCACCTTTCCGGAGAATTTCACGACAAAGGTCTTGCCCTGAAATTTTTGTATGTAGGGAAGCGATTCACGCAGCAGGTCTAGTGTTTCTTGGTTCATATTACTGTATGAGTTTGGCCATTATCGCCTTTTGAATATGTAGGCGGTTTTCGGCTTGATCAATTACTACGGAATTTGCCGACTCAATAACGCTGTCAGTCACGATGACATTTCGTCTGACCGGCAGGCAATGCATGAAGATTCCGTTATTCGTTTTTGCCATTTTTGCTTCGTCAACGATCCAGTCTGAACGATAGGCGGCACGCTTTTCGATTTCGATATTGGGGTTTCCGTAAAAATACTTACTGCCCCAGCTTTTGGCATAAACGACATCAACTCCGTCATACGCCGACCGTGGATCATTTGAATAATGGACGCTTCCGCCGTTTGCCGCGGCCTGAGACTCGATCTCGGCCAGGAGATCGCTGTCGAGTTCGTAGCCGTCGGGGTGGGCGATGGTCAGGTCGTGGCCAAATTGGGCTGCGGCAAGAGCAAAACTGTTAGGCACGGCCATCGGTAGCGGTTTTGGGTGCCACGCCCAAGTCATAAGGACCTTTCTCTTTGTGGCACCGAATTTCTCGCGCATCGTCATCATATCCGCCATCGACTGACACGGATGATGCATTGCGGATTCGAGATTGATCACCGGCACGCTGGAATAGCGGGCAAACGCTTTGAGGACAGGGTCGGTTCGCTCCGTCTCCCAGTCCTTCAGCTCAGCAAATGTGCGAACACCGATCGCTGACACATAGCGTCCCAGTACTCGGACAAACTCTGCCAGATGTTCGGTCTTGTTGCCGTCCATCACGACGCCGTCACGGTGTTCAAGCGTCCACGAAGTGCCGCCGGGTTCGAGTATAACGGCGTTACCGCCGAGTTCGTAAATGCAGACCTGCATCGACGCACGGGTCCGAAGGCTCGGGTTAAAAAAAACAAGAGCGATCGATTTTCCGACGAGAGGTTTTTCGGGCGAACCGACGGATTTGATGCCGATAGCGTGGTCGATCAAGTTATCGAGAACTGAGCGGTCAAGATCAGATGTTTTTAGAAAGTGTGTCATTTTTTCAGTTCGTTGACCAACAGGTCGATCTCGTCGGTGCTGGCCATTAGTGGCGGCAAGAGTCGGAGTACTTTGGGGTCGCTCGAGGTACCGGTAATTATGTTCTTTGACAACAAATATTTGTGCTTATCCGAACAAGGCTCGTAAAACTCGATCCCTAGCAGGCAACCCTTACCGCGGATCGCTCGTATATCTGCAACATCTGAAAGTGAGGCCCTAAGATGTTGTTCGACCCGTGCAGCGTTTCGGATCATATCGTCGCTCTCGATCGCATCGAGTGTAGCCAGAACGGCGGCCATTGCGAGCATACCGCCGCCAAACGTAGTTCCGAGGTCGTTAGTCTTGATCGTTGCGGCAACACGATCGCTCACAAGGCAAGCACCGACCGGAACGCCGCTGCCGAGCGATTTAGCCAGTGTCACAATATCGGGCACAACACCGCCGGCATTGTCGCTGCCGGCAAAGAACCAATTGCCGGTTCGGCCAATACCGGTTTGAACCTCGTCAAATATCAGAACGATCCCGAGATCGTCGCATACTTGGCGAAGACCGACAAAGAATTCCGGCTCGGCCTCGCGGACGCCGGACATCGACTGGATGGGTTCGATCATTATCGCGGCGGTATCGCGGTCGGCCAACCTCGCAACACTAGCGAGGTCGCCGAATTCGGCGCATTCGTGAAAGGGAACGTTTGGCCGGCCGATCTCACGATATTTGCCCAAAAAGGTCGCCGAGATGGCATCGGCGGTGCGGCCGTGAAATCCGCCGGAAAAAGTTATGACCTTTTGACGGCCTGTCACCATCCTGGCCATGCGCATTGCATTTTCGTTAGCTTCGGTGCCCGAGTTGCAAAAGAAGACCTTTTCCAGCGGCGGCGGAGCGATACTGACCAGCTTTTCGGCTGCTCTGGCCCGGATTTCGGAAAAGACGAGGTTTGAATAAAATATGACCTTTTCGGCCTGTTCTGCGATTGCCTTTACGACCCTCGGATGGGAATGGCCGGTCGCACACACCGCGTGGCCGCCGTAGAGGTCGAGATATTTATCGCCTTCGCTGGTCCAGATCCAGGCTCCGCGGCCGCGTTCGACGGCGATGTCCATTTTGGCGTAAGTCGCTACCTGATCGGAGGATTCTATCGTACGGATCTTTTCAAAGTTCATTTTCTTTTGTGCGAACTAAATATCGTCTGGACGCCGTTTGAGGCTATTTCTAATTTGGGGCGAGATCATTTTCGCAAGTTCTTTGACATCGCTATCGTTCATTTCAGATGATCGCCGCAATTTAGGGATTTGTCCCGACCAGGTTAAGAGCGGTTGTTTCTTCGAGCCCGAACATCAGGTTCATATTTTGCACCGCCTGACCCGCCGCACCTTTGACCAGATTGTCAATCGCGGCGAATATCACCACGTCTCGGCCGCTTGTATGCACGGAGATGTCACAATAATTCGTTGTCTTTACCCAATTGATGTCCGGTGACCCCTGAACAAGACGTATAAAGAAGGAATCTTTGTAAAAATCACGGTATATCTTTTGAATAGCCTTGGCGGAAATTGGCTCAGTCAATTCCAGGTAACAAGAAACAAATATTCCGCGGGCGACCGGCAAACTATGAGTCATAAATACAAACTCGGAAGTAAGTGCACCAACGGTTGTTAAACATTGCTTGATCTCAGGCAAATGTTGATGAACAAACGGTTTGTAGGCATAAAATGATGTCGTCCGTTGCGGGTGATGAGTGTTGGCAGCCGCCTTTGCTCCTGAACCGGACGATCCCGTCTTGGCGTCGACGATGATCTTGCCCGTTAGGCCACCGTTTTTCACAAGTGGTGCTAAAGCGAGCAGTGTAGCGGTAGCAAAGCAACCGGGATTCGCGATGTATTGTGCGTTTGAGATCTCGTTGCGATTGACCTCGGTCAAACCGTATACAAATTTGGACTGAAGGGCGGACGCGGTGTGCTCGATCTTGTAAAACTCGGTAAAGATCGCCTTGTCGTCGATCCGAAAGTCGCCCGATAGATCGATCGCTTTTACCTGTGCAGGTAATTGGGGGATCAAGGAAAGTGCGTGCCCGTGCGGAAGGGCGAAAAAGGCGACATCGATGTCGGTTAAAGCGGAAAGGTTTTCGGGCAAACGCTCAAAGATATGTTCCGAAATCCCGAAAAGGTTTTTGTGGACCTCGCCGATCGGCTTTCCGGCGTGTTCATTCGCAGTAATGAGTACTATTTCGACATTTGGGTGAAATAGCAGAATGCGCAATAGTTCGCTTCCGCCGTAACCCGATCCGCCGAAGATCGCCACTCTGGTCTTTTGTTTCGGTTTATTTGTCATGCCGCTATCTTTAGCTTATGGACGGGTGCGTAGGCGATTTCGAACAGTCTTGACCCGTCGCGTCGGGCATTACCGGCAGTGTATCCAAATTGAGAAGTGAGGTAGTCCTCGCCCATTTGGGAATCGGTAACCGAACCGGCCACAACATCAATATTTAGGCCAAAGCGGGCAAGTACGGTAGATCCGCCGATGACACCTACGTAATCGGATGCACAAAATACGAATGTGGTAAATGCCGTCTGGAATTCAATGTCCTTAAGTACAGAGTCGACAGAATATCCTCCGACAATGCCGTCGCCAAGTTCGACAACGATCAGGTTGGGGGAAAGGGAGTTTAGGTGGTTAAGGATCGATTTGGCGGTCGGAACCAAATCATCAACATTTGCGGTCGAGGGCAGTCCACAGTCCATAAAGCTTGCGGTAACAAAAGCTCCGTGGTCCTGCATATTTAGCGTATCACGCAGGGCGGCAACACCGGTCAATTTAGCTCCGGCGACCCGAAGACCGCGATGGCTTGCTTGTTTGATGATCTCCGTGGCGGCGACCGTCTTACCTGAATTCATACAGGTGCCGGCAATAACGATAATAGGGGCCGACGGGTCCAGCGTATTTGCCGGAGCCAGTGCTCCGTCACCAATGTTAATAGTTTTACCACTTGGTGAGCAGGCGGAACCCAGTACTTCGACCGGAATCGCGTCGGAAAGGGAAGAATGGTGCCCGCTGCATATTCCGATGACGCCGCCCATATTTAGAAGGTTCAGGTGGTCGCCAGCCGAAATGCTTTTTGGCACGTCACCGACAAACCCCTTTAGGGCTCGTCTAGCTCCTAGTACTCCGACAAGTATGTCGCCCGTTGTTATTCGGGCAAGTCGTCCATTAGCGAGCTCGATATTACCGTACGTTGCGGATTCACCGAGTGCTCGGACGACCACGACGTCACCTGAACGCGGCTCCGTATTAGCTTTATTAACCAGAATATCGTGTGGCAAATTCAATCGGGCCGCCGCCGACCCGATCTTATCGACCCTTATTATGTTTGACTGTAGATCGTTTGCCATTCTATTTCGAGAGCACGTCCCAAAGCCGCTTTATTGCGAGTCGCTGTTTGGGGCCGTTTTCGACCGCGATCATTATCGTGTCGTCACCCGCTATCGTTCCGACAATTTCCTTGATCTTGGCGGCATCGATCTTGACGGCGATCGCCGAAGCGAGACCGGACTGGCAACGAGCGACGATCAAATTTTCGCCAGCGATCGCGAGATCAATAATCCCGAATCCGGACATTGTGGATTTCCGGGGCGAAGCGTAATTCCCCTTGACTTTGACGATTCCCAGTTCTACAAGATCCCGGGAAACGCTCGCTTGCGTGACGGCAAAGCCGCGATCTGCGAGTAATAAGACTATCTGATCCTGACGGCTGACTCGATCGCTTTCGATCAGACCCAAGATCATCTCTTGTCTTGCTGGCTTTTGCATAACGTTTGGGAATATACCCTTACACTGGTCATTATACGTATATTCTGTAAATTAAGCGTAGTTTATACAGACCGACCGCAAACGTCAATCATAGTCGCTCAATTTCTTGTACGCCAGATTCGAGATATCTAGAATATTGCGAGTTTTATTCGGAGAAACTTTTTTGGATTTTGTCTGAAGTCGTAGAGGAACTTGGTGCCTTCACTCGAAAATTGATTAATGTTCGATGCAGTTTGGTTCAGGTTATTAAATAGTGTCTCGTCCGTAACAAATCGTCCGAGCGTGCCTTTTCCGGCCTGAGCATCGGACAGGATGGATTCGATCCGTGCGGTGGTAGAGTTAAAGCGACTGATGGCCTCGCGAGCATCATCATACAACTTTTCATCTTTGAGAAACTTTCCGGCAGTGCCCTTGCCATCTTTTAGGTCGGCGGTTACGAGTTTGATGTCCGCGGCAATATCGTTGATACTGCCCACGGATTTACGAAGGTCGGCGATTGCGGCTCTTGTTTCATTGTAGAGAGCGTCGTCGTTTACGAATTTGCCGGCACTTCCGCGACCGGCCTTTATGTCTGCAGAGATCGATTCTAATTGTGCGACGGTTTTATTTAAGCCGTCGTAGAGGGCAGGATCATTGACAAGCTTTCCGGCAGAACCCTTGCCCTCGTTGATCTTTTCGATCGTTGTTTGCAAGCGGGTCATTGTCGCCCGGGTCTCCGTCACGGCTCCGTCAAGGCTGCGGTAAAGCGATTCGTCATTGACGATTCGGCCGAGTGTTCCCTCGCCTTGATTCGCTTTGTTCAAGATCTCGTTTGCCGGTATCGCCAGCATATTGATCTGTTTGAGGAGATCGTTGCCGGTGGAGGTCAGTTGGTTCATCGATATTGCGGAATTTGACTTGAGGATCGTGTCATTCTCGACTGGAGCACCCTTCTCGGTCCCGGTCGTAATGTTGATCATTTTATCGTTGCCAAGTACTGACGTCGCAACAAGAGTAGCCGTTGAATCGGTTCGGATGAGTTCGCCGATGGGCTTTTTATCGAGGACCTGAACGATGCCGAGAGTCGCCTCTATACGCTCGCCCTCAGGACTGTCCGCCGGCAAAAATTTAACGTCCTCGACCTTTCCGACACTTATGCCGGCAAGCTGCACTTCGGCATTCTTGCGAAGTCCGTCCGCACTGGGAAAGCGGACGCGAAGCTTCATCTTCTTCTCGAACGGATTAAAGTCGCCGCTTGAGTTGATAATGAGGAAGCCGAATACAAGCAGAGCTGCGAGCATAAATATGCCGACACGCAATTCACTGATACTTAATTTTTTACTTGTTCTCGGCACTATTGTTAGTTACTTTCCACGAATAAAACGATGTATATACGGGTCATCGGCATCCTTGAGTTGTTCGTCCTTACCACTGAAAATGATTTTCCCGTTTCTGAGCATCAAAACCTCGGTATTTATCAAACAAAGAAAGTCACCTTCAGTCTGAAAACTGACCTCGCCTTTTCCGTCAACGATAGCATATTCCGAACTGAGATACTCAAGATTATTCATTTCGTGAGTCACAAAGATCGACGAAACGTCTTCGAGATCGCGGAGTTTGATCGCAAGTTCGCAAATTGTTCGGGCAGTGGGAGGATCAAGCCCGGCCGTTGGTTCGTCAAAAAGGACAATGCTAGGATTACCCACCAGAGCTCTCGCGATACCGACTCGGCGCCGCATTCCTCCGGATAACTCACTCGGCATTTTGTCGATCGCGTCATCGAGGTCGACAAAATGGAGCATTCGCGTGACTTCGTGTTCGATCTCGTCATCGTCCACGCCTTCTTCGATCAGTCTATATGCAACATTGTCGTACACCGAAAGCGAATCAAAAAGAGCTCCTTCCTGGAACACCATCCCGATCTTTTTCCGAACAGCCATCAGATCTTGGTCATCGAAGTCGGTTATGTCTTCACCGTCCACCAGGATTTGGCCACGGTCGGGTTTAAGAAGTCCGAGAATAAGATTAATAATCGTCGACTTTCCGCTGCCGGAGCCACCGAGTACGATCTTAGTTTCACCGCGACGGACTGCAAAGTCGACGCCGTCAAGTATCACCTGGTCGTCAAAGGCAAGATGCACATCCCGAAACTCGATAGCGGGTATGACACGCGATTCAGCGTCCGCCACTCGATAGGTAGACATCTCCGGTTCCAATTTAAGAGAATTGTCGGTTGATAAAATCGACATTACCGAGCCACCTGTTAAAACAGCGTGCTGCTAAAAAGTCCCTGCAGCAACTTCGAAAGAAAAAAGTCGGCGACGATCACATTGATCGAGGCAGAAACAACGGCATTGGTCGTTGACCGGCCCACGCCGACGGTTCCACCGGTAGTATTTAGCCCCTTGTAACACGATATGATCCCGATAATAAACCCGAAGGTTAGGGGCTTAATGATCCCGCCGATCAGATCCTCAATATCGACACCCGCTCTCACAGATGAAATATAAGTATGTGTATCCAAACCGTAGATCTGTTGAGCGATAATGCCGCCGCCAAATAAACCGAACATATCGCAGGCAACCGTCAACAGCGGCAGTGCGATTACCAAAGCGATAATCCTTGGGGTGACCAACTTACGGACCGGCGACGTGCCGAGAGCACGCATTGCATCGATCTGTTGCGAAACTACCATCGAACCGAGTTCAGCTGAGATGGAAGAACCAACGCGGCCTGCGACCATCAGTGCCGTCAAAACGGGCCCTAGCTCCCTTATCAGTGTCGTTGCTACGCCCTGTCCGGCATTGCTCTGAGCTCCGTAATATTCGAGCGTCGGATACGCCTGTAGTATCAGCACGCCGCCCGTAAAAAAGCCTGTAAGAATCACGATCCCGAGCGATCCAACGCCGATATGATCAAGTTGATTAATTATTTCTGCAAAATATCTGGGTTGCTTCCTGAGCCCCTTGAGCATTCTAAAGATCAGATTCCCGATCCCCTGAAACTCGAAAAGTATTTTGGTTAGTGGGTTCATTTCCTGGACGTTCGACCGTATATTGCTCTCGAATAAGATTACAACGAACGGGGAAGAACGCAAAACGGAAATGTTGTACATCTAGCCAATAGATTTTTGTTATTCGGTGGCTAAATACTTTGTAAACGAAAGTACGAATTATATACCGATATGTTAGATCGGACGCGTTTGCCGTTTAAGCTGACGCTTTACGAAATTCTTTTTCCGACGCACTTGGCTATCTTCGCGATTTCCTGAAAATCGTTGTCGAAGTTCCCGAAAGCGCGCCAGTTGCTCCGGCGTCAGTATTTGTCTGATGGCAAATTCGTTCATAAACCTAAGCTTGATCACCTCGGATTGTGCGAGTTGAGCCTGACGCAGTCGGTCCTTCACGAGTTGTTCGTCCACGGTGTCGGAATAAATTGCATCGTCGAGGGATCTGTTAGCTTCACGCACCTTGGCTTGGGCCTCAATCAATAACGGCCGGCGTTCCATATTCGTCTTGCGGATCTGACGTATTTGGTCTTGCGTAAGGCCCAATTGTTGAAGAACATCCATACGGAGATCCGGAGATCTCTCGCTATTTTGCGGGCGAATAGCTTCCCGTGATGGGGGAGTAACAGTTACGTCTTGTGCTAAGGCAGACGCAACGAACGCTGTCATTACGATCGATGAGCAGCAAATGAGCTTATTGAATATACTGTTCATAACGTCACACTGGGCGAACTATTCGATCGAATCGACCTCGGAAAACAGATCCGAAAGCCTAAGTGAATCATCAGCATCATCGTCATTACCGCTAAGAGTTGGTCGCGATTCCGGACGATAGCTTCGGACAAGTTTTGCTTGCACCGTAACAGTCGGATTATTCGTTACGCGGGTTACGTGAGCAGATTGCCTGGATATTTGTGAGCCGGAAACCTTGACCGCCGTCTCGGCACTAACCGCTCTTTTCGCCGGCACGACTGCGATGTCCTTGGCGGCGGAAGGTGTTTCATCCGGTGCCGGTGATCTAGCCGATACTGCTGCATCTGGTGAAACGATCCGCTTTGTATTGGCAGCAATCTCCGAGTTGCCGTTGTTCAATCCAGAGAACGCGAATACTCCAATGCCTATCAATACTGCAATGGTACCAAATGCTGCTGCTGCCGTTTGCCAGACCGGAAAACGGGGTACAGAAAAGGTCTTTTTCAATCGTGCGATTAGACCCTCTGACGCAATTACCGGGTTGTCATATGGAATAACAAAATTTGGTGTCGGAATTGATGCAAACTCCACTTGATTCCATTCGTAAACCGAAAAACGAGCTTCCGCGATCGCCGCCAGTTCATCCGTACATATACCGCAGTCGACGATGTGAAGTTCAAATCTCTCACGCTCGACCGCCGCCGATTCGCCGTAAATGTAGGGAACGATCTCGGCGACCCGTTCACAATTAATAACTTGAATTGTGCTATCTAACATATATTTACCTCGAGCGATCACGATACTTCCAACGGCGTCCTCTCCAACTTCATCTTTAACTGCTTGAGTGCGGTGTAAAGCCGGCTTTTAACCGTACTGAGCGGCACCTC
The DNA here is from genome assembly GCA_016720705.1 of Chloracidobacterium sp. Lineage (NCBI taxonomy): Bacteria > Pseudomonadati > Acidobacteriota > Blastocatellia > Chloracidobacteriales > Chloracidobacteriaceae > Chloracidobacterium > Chloracidobacterium sp. The sequence goes on from JADKKB010000001.1 coordinate 335,993, forward strand.
AAGCGTTTCAGAAATTTCCTGGAAGGTCATCTCCTCAAATTCCTTCATAACAACGATCTGGCGAAGATCGCCCGGCAGTGCTCCGACGGCGGCCCGGACTAATGTTAGGCGTTCGACCTTTTCTGCCTCGTTTGCCGGAGAATACTTTGCCGCTGCGACAAATACTCGATCCTCAGAACCGTCTTCGTCGTCTAAAAATTCCTCACTTCGCGAACGCGCCTTTCGTTTCGTGGTCAAGCACTGGTTCACTGCAATTCGATGCAACCACGAGGAAACCTTGGCGTCGCCGCGAAAGTTCTTAAGATTTCGGTACGCCGCTATGAATGCCTCTTGGGCGGCATCGTGGGCCTCGTCCTCGCGACCGAGCATACCGAAACAGAGAGCGAATATCTTACGCTCCCAACGTCTCACGATCTCACCGAAGGCTTCGGGATTCTCCGAAACTGCCAGATCCACCAATTGCTCGTCCGATAGGTTAATCAACATCCGTCAGCTTAAACGTCTAGCCCTATACGAAAATATAACAGTACATTAAGCCCGTCACCCAACAAGGGCTCAAGTGTTTAGATGAATACAATCCCGGGAAAGTCGGAAAATATTGAGTAGCGGAGCGGAATCCTATCCCTTCAACCGCCCCGCGGCATTTTAGTCACCCTCTCTTCACCGTTCGCACCGAACGATGCTATCATCTACCTCAGCCCATCATTTTAGGGAGATTTACGCTATGGGAATTCTTGTAGGTATCGACGGAACGGGAAGTGCAATGATGCACGGAGCTAGTCGCAACGCGGCTTACGACGTGGCATTTGCCGATAGTTTTGTCCGGCGGCTATGTAATGGCGGCGGCCCGCACGCCAAGTATTTTCGCGGCCCGGTCGCTCTCGGCGGTGGACTGCTTGACGCGATCAACGGAGGCTTTAACCACATACTAAGTATGAAAGCCGCAGGCGTCAAGGCTCCGGTCCTGTTGACCGGTTACAGTCGCGGTGCCGCGGGCGTCACAGCACTTGCGAAAAAGTTAAAGGGCGTGGATATTTCCGTCAGAGCTCTACTGCTGTTCGACTGCGTCGACCGGCATCTCTTTATTGACTCTGAGGTCATCCCGAACAACGTCGAGTATGTCTTTCACGTTGTACGCGACCCCGACGCCAGTTCCCGCGAGAGTTTCGGCAACGATGCTATGCGTTACCGACCGCCGACAGTGTTTCCGACTGCCTACAAATTTATGTGTACGCACGGCGGAATGGGCGGTTGTCCGTGGACGCCGGGCGAAGATGAAACAATGACTTCCTTCATCGACGAGGGCGGCTACGACGGTATGACAAAGGTGACGTATAAGCAGGACGCATACGTTTCGGGTCAGATATGGCGATTCGTGCAGCCTTTTGTCCAAGTTCACGGTTTTGTGTGATCACCGGTGTGCCGAAAATTACCCAGTTTTCAAAGATCTAAAGTAGCTAACACTATTTTTGCACGGACCAGGAACGACGTTCCGGTCCGTTTTTCTTGTGTACGGCGGCGGATTTCGCCTCTCACCCGCGACCTTGTCCCACAAATAGTTAAAGTGGGACAAAAGGCGGGACAAGTTAAACTATTGAAATAACGCACGATATCGGTTTTGTCCCACTGTCCCACGCATTTTTATTGGCTGTCCTATCTGTGCAACACCTTGCATTGAGTGCAACATTTAGTATATACTTTTTCACAGACGTGTCAATAGATTTTTCCGGGAGCCCACAATGACGATATCCGCAACTTTAGCCGCAAACCCAACAACCGAACACTCCGGCGTATTCGTGATCAAGAACGCCAACGTATGGAAAGACGATCCGGCCGCGAGACCCAAACCCGTGCAATTGTTTGAGGATTTCTGGTTTGAGGGTGAAATGGCTCTTTTATTTGGGGTGTCGGGCAAAACAACGCTCGCGGTGCAGATCGCCGAATCGATAGCTAGCGGTCGTATCATAGAGACTGCGGTGATGACAGCGGAGGCTCAACCCGTTCTTTACCTGGACTTATGTCTAAGCGAAAAGCAGTTCGGGCTTCGCTATACGGCGGATCTCGAAATGGAAACGGACGTTGCACCGTCTGATGACTATGAATTTTCGCCTAACTTCAAACGGGTCGAGATGACTGCGGACACCACGATCCGCACTGCCGACGATTGCGACAAATTTGGACAGGGAATAGAGTGGTTGGTCGAGAAGACCGGGGCAAAGGTGCTGATCATAGACAATATCACCGCATTTCGCTATTCAAGCGGTGGTACGATCGGCGAACTAATGCTTCTGCGTGAGCTGAATCGTCTAAAACGTGATCTGGGGCTGTCGATACTGGTGATCGTTAACAACGAGATCGGGAATGCGGGCCGCGCTCTGAATGTTTCAGACCTAGGGCCGTCGAGGATACTTGCGAATTTCGTCGATTCCGTTTTTGCCATCGGCAACAGTGGCAATGATGGGCCGTTCCGGTACCTCAAGCATTTGCGTGCTCGTGGAACCGAGGTGACGTTTGGCGGCGATCACACGCCGACATTCCGTTTGTGTAAGCTCGACGGCAATTTTCTCGGGTTCGAATTTATTGACTTTTTTGACGAATACACGCAGTTAAACGGATTTGGGAACGGTATTTCCAAACAAAATCTGAGGGAGGTTTTTGCCTTGAGGGACGAGAACTACACGATCCGGGCGATCGCCGAGGACCTCGAGATCTCGAAGTCAAAAGTCCATCGTCTGCTGCAAATGAAGCGACCCGCCGAGCCAAAACCGCCGCCGCCGCCCGTCGAACCCGAGCCGGTGTGGAGGTCGACGCCCGAAGCGTATCCCGGCGAACGTACCGACGCGTATCTAAAGAGCATCGGCCTCAAACCAACCTGGAAGATCGAGCACGAGGCAAAGCTTGCAGCTGAGGCAGCTGCCCGCGAGCCGACTTTTGACGAGTTCGAAAATGATATCGGAACAAAACCCGAGTCCGGTTCGGACCCGTTGCCGCCCGTTGGCACTGCGGGCGATATTGCGGCTATTACGTCCGCCGATCCGAGATTCGGCTTAAAGACCGCTATCGACGGCTACGGTGAAAAGATTTACGTCGAAAAGGAAGACGAACGCGGCAAACCGGTCATCTGGTACAAAACCGAACGGAACCGGACATACAGACGAGAGCGAACGCCGACCGGAATCCTCGCCGAAACGGTCGATACTTCGTGATCGATGTGAACAAGTCCGCGACTTCGTTACAAATCGTTTCTTCGAGATATTGACGGCTCGGACGGGCGGGGCTCAAACCTCACCTTTTATCCGTTTTAATACGCTCTTGCAAATACCACGCGTTTGGACGACGGATTGCCGGAAAAGACGCATTCTCCCGACTCCTCGGCGGCATCCAGAGGGATGCAGCGGATGGTTGCCTTGGTTTCGTCTTTGATCTTTTCTTCGGTTTCCGCGGTTCCGTCCCAATGGGCGAGAATGAATCCGCCCTTTTCGATCTGGTCTTTGAATTGGCCCCAAGTATCGACGGAGTGCGTGTTTTCCTCGCGGAAGGCAAGGGCTTTTTGAAAGATGTTGGCCTGGATCTCGTCGAGGAGATCGGTGATATATTTGACAAATTCGGCGTGCGAAGTGTCCGACAAACTTAAGTTTGTCGAGCTCTTGGCCAGAGTATCGCGTCGGGCAACCTCGACAGTGCCGGCCTCGATATCGCGCATACCGATCGCGAGACGGACGGGAACGCCCTTGAGTTCGTACTCGGCGAACTTCCAGCCGGAACGCTGGTTGTCGTTGTCGTCAAATTTGACCGACACGCCGGCGGCACGGAGTTGATCCAGCAATGGCTCGATCTTTTCGGTGATCGTCGCGAGATCCTCCGGATTGCGGTAGATCGGGATAATTACGACCTGGATCGGTGCGAGTTTGGGCGGCAGGACGAGTCCCTGATCGTCCGAATGGGCCATTATCAGTGCTCCCATCAGACGGGTCGAAACGCCCCAGCTCGTCGCCCAAGCGAATTCCTGCTGATTCTCTTTGTTGACGAACTTTACGTCAAAAGCCTTGGCAAAATTCTGCCCGAGGAAATGCGATGTGCCGGATTGCAAAGCCTTGCCGTCCTGCATCAGTGCCTCGATACAATATGTCTCGATCGCACCGGCAAATCGCTCATTTGGCGATTTGAGGCCTTTGAGCACGGGTACGCCGATCCATTCTTCGGCAAATGTCGCGTAAACGCCGAGCATCCGTTCGGTTTCCTCGATGGCCTCGGCCTCGGTCGCGTGCGCCGTGTGGCCCTCTTGCCATAAAAACTCGGTCGTGCGTAAAAACAAACGCGTACGCATCTCCCAACGCACGATATTGCACCACTGATTGATAAGCAGCGGCAGATCGCGCCACGACTGTATCCAATTTTTATAGGTATTCCAGATGACCGCCTCCGACGTGGGGCGAATGATCAGTTCCTCTTCGAGTTTGGCGTTCGGGTCAACCATTAGGCCGCCGTTCGGATCGGCTTTCAGGCGATAATGGGTGACGACCGCACATTCCTTTGCAAATCCCTCAGCGTGTTCCTCTTCTTTTTCGAGAAACGATTTAGGCACAAAAAGAGGGAAATATGCATTCTGGTGGCCGGTCGCCTTGAACATATCGTCCAGAGCCCGCTGCATCTTTTCCCAGATCGCGTAACCGTAAGGTTTGATCACCATACAACCGCGAACAGCGGAGTTTTCGGCCAGGTCGGCGCGCTTTACGATCTCGTTGTACCATTCCGAATAATTTTCGGATCTCTTAGGAAGTGCTTTGGACATATCTTTTGGTGCCGCCGAGAGCCATTGTGCTCCGGGCGTGAATTCCAAATGATACGAGAAAAATCATTGATAGACAATGTGATTAGTTTGGCAAAGAGGTCGCCGCGGCGTTTGTTCTTTTCTGCAGTGTGATAAAATGCCGTTTTTATGAGCGACTTTAAGTTAGATTTTCACGACACAGAGACAGCCTTCGCTGACAAGTCGAATGCTGAACTGAAGGAAAAGCATCGGCTGTTTCGAATGCTCAATTCGCCGTTCCTTAACTCGATCGGCACCGGCATCACCAAGTTTGCTTTGGCGATCGGCCTGCCGGTCGAGGGCTTGATCAAAAACACCATTTTTGAACAATTTTGCGGCGGTGAAACTATCGAAGAGTGCGATACAGCGATAAAACGCCTTGGGAGCGCCGGGATCGGAACAATTCTGGACTATTCCGTGGAAGGCAAGGCAACGGAAGAGGATTTTGATCGAACGAAGGACGAGATCATCAAGACCATCGACCGTGCCAAAAACGACCCTACGATCCCGTTTTCGGTTTTTAAGGTAACCGGCATCGCTCCGCTAGGTACGCTTGAACGTATGAGCAGTAAGAAGAAGCTCGACGCAAAAAGCCAGGCTAAATGCGAGCGGATACATAATCGTGTACTTGAGATCTGCGAGCACGCATACGACTCAGGCAAGCCCATATTCATCGATGCCGAAGACTCGTGGATCCAGGATGCCATCGACCGTCTGGCGACCGAGATGATGGAGCGCTTCAATCAGGAGCGGGCGATCGTATTTAATACGTTGCAGCTTTACCGAAAGGATCGGTTGGAGTTTCTAAAAGAATCTCGGCGTGCGGCAAGTGCGAACGGTTATTTTTTGGGCGTCAAACTTGTTCGAGGCGCCTATATGGAAAAGGAACGTGCCCGGGCTGAGGAGATGGGCTATCCCTCACCCATTCACGAAACCAAAGCGGGAACTGACGCAGATTTTGACGAGGCTATCGAATATTGTCTGAAGCATCACGAAACAGTAGCGTTTGTTGCCGGCACGCATAACGAGGAGAGTACACAGAAGTTGGCTCGTCGGATGCACGAGCTCGGCATACCGCCGGATCATCCGAATGTATATTTTTCGCAGCTTTACGGTATGGGCGACTCGCTCTCCTACGTTTTGGCTAAAAATAAATACAATGTCTCGAAATACGTGCCGTACGGCCCGGTCACGGATGCAGTGCCCTATCTGATCCGCCGTGCAGAGGAGAATTCATCTGTTGCAGGCCACGTCAACCGCGAGGTCGAGTCCATCGAAAAAGAACTAAAACGTCGAAAATTGGGCTAAAGGTTTGTTTAGACCGAATACTTTCTCTACGAATGGCATCTATGTTTTGTCCGAAATGCGGCACCGCCGACCAAACGCCGGAAACATTCTGCCGCCAATGTGGTGGATTCCTGCCTGACTTTACAAAACCGGTCAAAAAGTCCCAAACCCCGCAAGATCACGTTAGGGCCAATCTATTCCTAAATGCGCTCACCATTGCCGTCAGTTTTACGCTGGCGATCCTTCTCTTTACTATTTTGGCGTTTAAGCCGGACACCCACCCGTTGATCCACTTGACGGTCGGATTATTGATCGCGATGGGTTTCTGGCACACGCAGACGCTCTGGCGTTCGATACTTTTGAGGCGGCATTTCAAGCGGGAAGTCAGAGCGACGGATATCCCCCGCGAATTGGATACAAACTCCTCCGCCGACGCTCATCAATTAAGCGAACCTGATTTTGAAAACTTCGTCCCCGCGAGTGTGACCGATCGCACGACCCGATCACTGGATAAGGTCGAAATCAAATCACCGCAATCCCAAGACCAGTCTGACTGACCGGTCCAAAACGCTTCGGCTGTCATCACTTTCCCACTGTAGAAAGGGAGATCTTTCGTCAAAAGTTAGTGGCGTATTTGATATGCGTGCCACCTGCGTGCTTTCGAACGCTCGGGTAGTAAGAGCGATGTGCGAATTGCTAACGGTAAGTCCGAGTGGGTTTGCGCAGGCCACCTCTGCCGATTCGACATCCGGAAACATTTCGTTATAGGCGGAAATATGCCACGTTTTATCCAAGCCCTCGCCGTGGACGGCAAGCACCCTCAGCACAGCGAAACCGGACTCAAGCTGAAAAACCAAAAAGTCACCGGGTTGAAAATTCTGTCCCATAATAAAGCAGATTAGCATATCGCCCCGATTCTCGATAAAATTCAGGTATGGGGATTTCGCCGGACTTTAATAAAATGCTCAACGTTGCCATAGAGGAAGCTCGCGAAGGTTTGGCAGAGGGCGGGGTTCCGATCGGTGCGGCTCTGTTTGACGCAGACGGCAATTTGCTTGGGCGCGGCCGAAACCGCCGCGTACAAGAAGGTGATCCGTCGGTCCACGCTGAAACGGACGCATTCAGAAAGGCCGGGAGACAGCGTAATTACCACGATAAAATAATGGTTACGACACTGGCACCGTGCTGGTATTGTTCGGGGTTGGTCCGCCAGTTTAATATCGGCACCGTCATCATCGGCGAATCGCGGACATTTACGGGCGGCATCGAATGGCTGCGCGAAAATGGCGTCAATGTCATCGACCTTGATTCGGCTGAGTGCAAAGAGCTGCTCGGCCGTTTTATTGCCGCTCAGCCCGATATTTGGAATGAGGATATAGGCCTGTGACGCCATAAATGATCCAGGCCACTACAAATCGTATGATAAATAAAAGTTCTGCGGCTGATGCCGTAAGTTGTATAAAATCCGGTGATCGAGTCTTCATTCACGGAGTCGCTGCCGCTCCGTTGCAGTTGATCACGGCAATGACGGCACGGGCTGACGAGCTCCGTGACGTCGAGATCGTCCATCTGCACACAGAGGGAACCGCACCGTATGCGGAACCGCAATACGAAGATAGTTTTCGAGTAAATGCGTTTTTTGTCGGGGCCAACGTCCGCAAGGCAGTCCAAGAAGGCCGCGGCGATTATGTGCCCGTGTTCCTCTCGGAGATACCCGCATTGTTTCGCCGGGGAATTTTGCCGATCGATGTCGCTCTGATACATGTTTCACCGCCGGACAAGCACGGATTTTGCTCACTGGGCGTATCGGTCGACATCGCAAAAGCTGCGGTCGAAACCGCAAAGATCGTGGTCGCACAGATCAACCCCAAAATGCCGCGAACCATTGGCGATGCACTCGTCGATATTCGAAGTATTGACCATTTTGTGGAGGTGGACGACGACCTGCCGGAGGCAACTCCGCCGGCGATCACAGAAGTTGACCGTGCGATCGGCGAGCACATCGCCGGAATGATCGAGAACGGGGCGACGCTGCAAATGGGTATCGGGTCGATCCCGAACGCCGTGCTTGCTTCGCTTAGAAACCACAAGCACCTCGGCATCCATACCGAAATGTTTTCAGACGGTCTGATCGACCTCGTGGAGTCCGGAGTGGTTACCGGAGAACATAAGATAAAGCATCCGGGCAAAATCGTTGCCGGGTTTGTGATGGGCACCAAGCGGCTTTACGATTTTGTCGATGATAATCCACAGGTATTAATGCTGGATATCGCATACGTCAATGACACTTCCGTCATCCGCCGCAACCCGAAGGTGACCGCGATTAACAGTGCTATCGAGGTGGACCTGACCGGTCAGGTTTGTGCCGATTCGATCGGAACGCGGCAATATTCCGGCGTTGGCGGCCAAATGGATTTCATTCGGGGAGCATCATTATCGGAGGGAGGTTTGCCGATCATCGCCCTTCCGTCCACGACCAACCGGGGACAGAGCAAGATCGTACCGTTCTTAAAGGAAGGTGCGGGAGTCGTGACCACGCGTGCACACGCTCATTACATCGTGACGGAATACGGGATCGCGAATCTTTATGGTAAAAACTTGCGGCAGCGCGCGGCTGAGTTGGTCAAGATCTCACACCCGGATCACCGCGAGGTTCTGGATCGAGCGGTTTTTGAGCGTTTTCATTCGATAGCATCAGATCATTTGCATTTAACACAAGGTTAATTTTAAGAGGAATATACGGAAATGAGTAATTTAAGACAAGCAGTCATCATCAGCGCCGTTCGCACGCCGACCGGTAAGTTTCAGGGAGCATTGAAGGGAATGACCGCACCGGACCTCGGAGCTGTCGCTATCAAAGCAGCGGTGGAACGTGCGGGAATCGCGCCGACCGACGTTAACGAAGTAATAATGGGATGCGTAGTGCAGGCCGGCATCGGACAGGCTCCCGCCCGTCAGGCCGCTCTGAAGGCCGGTCTTCCGCCGGAAACGTCGGCACTCACGATCAATATGGTTTGCGGTTCCGGCCTGAGGGCGGTCGCTCTAGCGTCGCAGTCGGTGCAGCTTGGCGATGCCGAATACGTTGTCGCCGGCGGTATGGAATCGATGTCCAACATCCCATACGCGATGCCGGGAGCACGCGAAGGTTATCGAATGGGTAATCAGACTGTAACGGATCTGATGGTGATGGACGGGCTATGGTGTCCGTTTGAGAATTGGCATATGGGCAACACCGGTGAGGTCGTCGCGGAAAAGTACGATATCACGCGCGGCGAACAGGACGATTACGCCTACAATTCACACCGCAAAGCCGCTGAGGCTCAAGCAGCAGGGAAATTTAAGGACGAGATCGTGCCGGTCGAAATACCCCAGAAAAAAGGCGATCCGGTCATATTGGACTTTGACGAACCGGTAAGGCCCGAGACCACCGCGGAAAGTCTCGGCAAGTTGCGACCCGCATTTAAGAAGGACGGCGGTACCGTCACCGCCGGCAACGCTCCGGGCGTCAATGACGGTGCGTCGGCCGTAGTGGTCACATCAGCCGAAAACGCCGCTAAACTCGGCATCGAACCGCTCGGTCGAGTGGTGGCGTGGGCATCGTCAGGGATCGAGCCTAAGCTGATAATGATGGCTCCGGTCCAGGGCGTTCTAAACGTACTCAAAAAGGCCAGTTGGGAGATGGGCGACGTCGATCTTTTTGAATTGAATGAAGCATTCTCCGTTCAGGCACTGGGTGTAATGAAGGAACTCGGACTCGACTTGAACAAGGTGAATGTCAACGGCGGCGCAGTTGCGCTCGGTCACGCGATCGGCAATTCCGGTTCGCGGATACTGACAACGTTGCTATATGAAATGAAGCGTAGCGGTGCAAAACGAGGTGTCGCGGCACTCTGCCTGGGCGGCGGCAACTCGGTCGCTATGGCCGTCGAACGCGACTAAATTATCTTGCAACCAATTGCGGGTCACCGGCGTAAATGGTGGTGTCGGAACGATATTTACGAGGTGTACTAATGACGTCCAGAGAACACAACAGACTTATCGGCATTCTCCTAATGGCCCACGGCGGTCTTCAGGCGTTATCGATCGTGATGATATGCATCATTTACGCCGTGATCGGCTCAGCGATAATGGTCGGCGGCCGAGGCAATGATAGGATAGTCGGTGTATTCTTTATTGCAATGGTATTCGCAGTCGTAGTGGTTTCGTTGCTGTTTATTTTACCCCAATTGATAGGTGGTTATAAGATCTGGAAGGAAAAGCCCGGTGCGCGGAATTGGGGACTCGCCGGCAGCATTACATCGCTGCTTTCGTTTCCGTTCGGTACCGCGGTCGGTGTTTACGGACTCTGGTTTCTATTCGGCGAAGTGGGCAAGCATTTCTACCTTGGCGGCACGCCGCAGCAAATGATCACTGCCGATCCGGAACCGCCTCCGCCTAATAGTTGGCAGTAAGGGACTTCGATCGATCAACATAACGGGCGTTGCGGACATCTTAGTCCCGCCGCCCGTTTGTTTTGCCCTGTATCGGTGGTTTATTCTTATCAATGCAACGGCAATAATTTAGAAAACAAATATTTTTATTATTATGAATGAATTAATTGGAGTTATCGGAGCCGGCACAATGGGCAACGGCATCGCACAAACTGCGGCAAGTGCCGGATTCGACGTTATTATATGCGACGTTTCAGCGGACTTTGTCGCCCGCGGCGTCGTGAATATCGGAAAGAGTCTCGATCGATTTGTTAAAAAAGAGACGATGACCGAGCAACAGAAGAATGAGGTCCTCGGGCGTATCAGTTCGACCATCGAGATGGAAGACCTCACGAAATGCACTCTAATAATCGAGGCGGCAACGGAGAATTTCGATATTAAGCGGCAGATCTTTCAACGACTTGACTCAATCTGTCCACCTGAGACTATCCTGGCGTCAAACACGTCGTCGATCTCGATCACGAAGATCGCCGGAGTTATGTCGCGGCCGGAAAAGGTGATCGGAATGCACTTTTTCAATCCGGTTCCGCTTATGAAGCTAGTCGAGGTTATCCGTGGTATCGCGACAAGTGACGACACATACGCAAAAGTTAAGGAAATCTCCGAAAAGCTCGGCAAGGTGCCGGTCGAGTGTAATGATTCGCCGGGTTTTATATCTAACCGCGTGCTGATGCCGATGATCAACGAAGCTATCTTTGCACTATACGAGGGCGTCGCAACTGCCGAGTCGATCGACGAGATAATGAAACTAGGGATGAATCACCCAATGGGACCGCTGACGCTGGCGGATTTTATCGGGCTGGACGTCTGTCTCGCAATTCTAAACGTGTTGCACGAGGGTCTTGGCGATCCGAAATACCGTCCGTGCCCACTGCTGAAAAAGTACGTCGATGCCGGCTGGCACGGCCGAAAGAGCGGAAAGGGCTTCTTCGATTACGCAAAGTAGTTCGAAGCCCATTTGGTGTCAAAACATCTCATTTTAAGCCTTGGCAACGGTTGCACCTAGGTCTCAGCGGCGGATTGTAACATTTGGTCCGTTGATATCGTAATATACGGTTGGCCTCATCGAGGAAATGCTTATGAAACGGTTAAATACTCTATTCTTGCTTTCGGCGATCGTGTTGACGTTGGCAATTGCCGGTTTGGCACAGGTCAAGGTTGCCCCGCTGAATATCAAGGAGCGGACATTGGCAAACGGGCTAAAGGTCGTTTACCTGCAAGATAACACATCGCCCACTGTCGCCATTCACGTCTGGTATAACGTGGGTGGAAAGAATGATCCTCAAGGCAAATCGGGATTTGCACATATGTTCGAGCATATGATGTTCAAATCGACCAAGAATATGCCGAATGAGAAGATGGATCGCCTGACCGAAGATGTTGGCGGATTTAACAATGCATCGACCTGGGACGATTTCACAAATTTCTATGAGGTCGTGCCGTCGAACTATCTAGAAACACTGCTTTGGGCCGAAAGCGACCGGATGGTCAATCTCAACGTTGATGACGCGAATTTTAATTCCGAGCGCGACGTCGTCAAAGAGGAATACCGTCAGAGTGTGCTTGCCCAACCCTACGGGCAATTCTACGAGTATATCTCGAGCCTTTCATACACCACGCACCCTTACAAACGTGGCGTCATCGGCGATCTGGCACAACTAAATGCAGCGACACCCGCCGACGCTAAAGTCTTTTATGACACCTATTACCGCCCCGACAATGCATTTCTCATCGTCGTTGGTGATTTCGAACAGGCCCAATTCGACGCGTGGACTGATAAATACTTTGGTCGTATAAGACGTCCTGATGCGTCGATCCCGAGAGTTACGGTCACCGAACCTGCTCGTGAAAAAGAAGTTCGTTATCAGAAGACTGCACCGAATGTGCCATTTCCGGCAGTAGCGATCACATATCTCGGGCCATCGTCCGACAGCAGTGATCTTCCGGCACTCGAGGTGGCCGAAAAGATACTATCTCAGGGAGAGAGTTCGCGATTGTACGACAACTTGGTTTACAAACAACAGATAGCTCAAGAAGCGTCCTTCACTATCGACAATAAGGTCGATGGCGGGCTTCTATACTTTTCGGCGATCGCATCGGAGGGCAATACTGCCAAAGCACTCGAAACGTCGTTGCTGGCACAGTTGACGTTAATACAGACACGCGGTGTTACTGCCAATGAACTGGCAAAGGCCAAGAATCAACTCGTCGCCGGGGCCATTCGCGGTCGCGAGGACAACGACAGCAAAGCCATCGCAATAGAACGAGCCATTGCGTACCGTCACGACCCAATGGCCGTAAATTCCGCTGTTCAGGAACTGCAGGCCGTGACCGCGGCGGACGTCCAGCGTGTAATGAGAAAATACTTCAAAGCGAATAACCGCGTGGTGATCTATTACACGAACGACGGAGGTGCAAAATAATGAAAATGACTCTTCTCATAACACTGTGTGTGCTCTGTGCCTCCGTGGTGAACGTCCCGGCCCAGGACACGCCACCGCCGCCTTCTGCACCGCGTTCCGCCGTGATCCCAAAGATCCACGAGAAACGCCTGGCGAACGGCCTGACGGTAGCGGTCGTCGAACGAAAGGGAGTTTCGCTCGTCTCCGTCGAGTTAATGGTCGATACCGGCATCACCTATGAAACCATTGCGACGTCGGGGCTTACGCGGATGTCAATGAATCTCCTCACCCGCGGCACCAAGTCCCGAACGGCGTCGCAGATCTCGAATGAGATCGAATTTATCGGGGGAGAGATCAACACGGGAGTTGGGCTCGATTGGGCGAACCTCAGTATCGAGGTCACCTCCGACAAGATATCAAAGGGACTTACGTTAATGTCGGACGTCGCCCTCAACCCGACGTTTCCGGTCAAGGAACTTGATCTCATCAAAAAGCAGTCGATCGACGAACTGACATTCAATCTCAAACAGCCAAGCTTTTTGTCCAACTACGTCGCGACAGCTTTTTCTTTCAATGGCTTTCCCGCGAGCGGCACTTTGTCGAGCATCGGATCAATTAAGCGAGCTCAAATACTAGAGTTTTACCATCACGCATTTCAGCCGGACAGAGCGACCCTGGTCTTTGTTGGCGACATCGACGCCGAGACGGCATTTGCACAAGCGAATGCGATGTTCGGCAAATGGGCCAACCGACCGGCAAAAGCGACGGGTCCGATTACAACAATTACCGAGTCCATAGCGTCCGGAAATGAGAGAGCCCGCAGTGACCGTGAGCAACCGCTATTGAAACGCATCCTCGTGATCGATCTGCCGAAGTCGGGCCAGGCATCCGTATCGTTTGCCAAAGCCATCGAAAGGGCCGGCCGTATCGTTTGGGATGAAAATCGTAATCAAGGCATAACCGGCAAATACTATTTCCCCGGGATCGTGCTCAACAGCGTGCTTGGCGGTGGGTATTCATCTCGATTGAATATGGAGATCCGTATTAAACGCGGGCTGAGTTACGGTGCCGGCAGTTCATTTACGTGGCGGGCGTACGACGCAAGATTTTCGACCAATGCTCAGACGAAGAACGAGTCCGTGCCCGAAGTTGCGAGCCTGACGCTGGATGCGATTCGGGACCTTTCCGAAAATAAGATCGCGGAAAGTGAGCTAGAGCCGCGCAAGGCCGTGTTGATAGGTAGTTTTGGCCGAATGCTGGAAACTAATGGCGGACTGATGGGGGCGGTGCTCGACCTATATTCAAATTCGCTGCCGGCCAGCTCGCTTAACGCGTATCTTGGAAACGTTCAGGCGGTTGACGCCGCGAAGGTAATGGATTTCGCCAGCCAAAAACTCAGTGGCGGCGATATCATAATCGTCGGCGACTATTCGATCTTCAAGGATGATCTTGCAAAGCGATTTCCGGGTATCACGGTACAAGTCGTCAAGGCAGCCGATCTAGATCTGACCAAAAGGAACCTGCATAAGTAGGACAATTTATTTGAACTGCGAAAGACACACAGAGGACGAATTGCTCATAGGACGGTTGTTCGCCTAACGTGTTTTTCGCAGGCTTTTGTTTCCAATGCACAAGAATTTGCGTTCATTCATCGAACTGCTGCGGCGTGAAAACGAGATCATCGAAGTTTCGGCAGAGGTAGACCCGTATCTTGAAATTGCCGAGATCCATCGTCGTGTGATCGACGAACACGGGAAAGCCTTGCTTTTCACCAATGTTAAAGGTTCGAAGTTTCCGGTCGTTACGAATCTATTTGGCACAAAACGGCGTATCGACCTGGCGTTTGGCCCAAAGCCTCTCGATTTTGTAAAACGAGCGGTTCACGCAGCGGAAACGCTGATCCCGCCAAAACTTGGTAAGCTCTGGGAGTTTCGCGACCTGGCCGTAAGGGCGGCAAAGCTTGGAACAAAGTCTGTTCGTAACGCTCCGGTTCTTGACGCACGGCAACCGGCGGTCGATCTCGAACAACTTCCGCTCTTGCAGCTCTGGCACGAAGACGGCGGTCATTTCGTCACCCTCCCGCTTGTTTATACCGAGAGTCCCGTCGATAAAAAGCCAAATCTCGGTATGTATCGCATCCAGCGTTACGACAAATCCACCACAGGAATGCACTGGCAGATCGGCAAAGGCGGCGGCTTTCATTATTATGAGGCCGAGCAGAGGAACGAATCGCTGCCTGTCACGATTTTCGTCGGTGGTCCGCCTGCACTGATATTGTCGGCGATCGCACCTTTGCCCGAGGGTCTGCCCGAGCTAATGCTCGCATCGCTGCTGGCGGACGGCAAGATAGCGACTGCCGCCAATCCGCTCGGCGCCGACCGGCACCGTCTGATCGCCGAGGCCGAATTTGCGATCTGCGGAGCGGTGGCACCGCACGAGCGGCGGCCCGAAGGGCCATTTGGTGACCATTACGGCTATTACTCGTTAGTGCACGATTATCCGGTGTTTCGTGCTGACGCCGTTTTTCACCGAAAGGACGCGATCTATCCGGCTACCGTCGTGGGCAAACCTCGGCAGGAAGATTTCTTTATCGGCGATTATCTGCAGGAATTGCTATCACCGCTATTCCCGCTTGTGATGCCGGCCGTTCGTGATCTGTGGAGCTATGGCGAGACCGGATTTCACTCTCTGGCGGCGGCGGTCGTGCGTGAGCGGTATGGCCGTGAGGCTCTATCGGCAGGATTTCGGATCCTCGGCGAAGGGCAACTAACGCTGACCAAGTTTCTGCTTTTGACGGACAAACCTCAGGATCTACGAGATTTCCGAACTCTGTTTGAGTACATCCTCGCGCGTGCTGATTGGCACCGCGATCTGTTTGTTTTCAGTCAGACGGCGTTTGACACCCTCGATTATGCAAGCGGGAAGGTCAATTTCGGTAGCAAAGCAATGCTGATCGGTACGGGTGAAGCAAAAAGGGAACTGATCCGTGAATTTCGCGGTGATCTGCCCGACGGCATTTCCGCGGCCGAACCCTTCTGCGGCGGATGTCTGGTTGTCGAGGGTTGCTCATACGAAAGTGATAAAACTCTTGCGGAACGTGTCGCGAAATGCGGCAAATTTGACGAATGGCAGATGGTGATCTTACACGACGATGTCGCTTTTGCCCGCTCAACTGAAAAGTTTCTCTGGGCCACGTGGACGCGGTTTGACCCCGCATCGGATATTTACGCCCGCGAGGTAACGCTGCAGAATAATCACATCGGCTACGGCGGCCCGATCGTGATCGACGCCCGAATGAAACCGTGGTATCCGGACGTCGTCGAACCGCGTGAGGACATCGTAGAACTCGTCGATCGCCGCTGGGGCGAATATTTCTCCTGATAACATCGGTTCGTGGTCGCTCGATATGAAAAGTCAGGCCCGAAAATGGTCATACCTCGTCCTTGCGGCATTCGTCGTTTCCCTTGGTATGCTCGGATATGCATATTTCATCGAACCGCGTAGGCTGGTCGTCAATCAATTTGAGGTGAAGGTCAAAGACTGGAACTCAGGGTTTGAAGGCTTTCGAGTGGTTGCGATATCGGACATTCACAGCGGTTCAAACGGGGTTGACGAGGCAAAGATCCGGCGAGTGGTCGAGGCGGCAAACGCCCAAGACCCCGATATTATAGTTCTCCTCGGCGACTACATCTCCGAGTCCGGCGGCCAAGACGAACTCGGCCGGCCTAATCTGCGGATGCCGCTCGACACGATTGCCGACAACCTAGCCGGGATGAAGGCGAAATACGGCGTGTATGTCGTGATGGGCAATCACGATGACAATTACGGATCGCAACCCATCAAGGCCGCCCTTGCTCGGACCGGATACAAGATCCTTGACGGGGAAGTCGCCGTGATCGAAAAGAACGGCAAAAAGCTAAGAATTCTGGGCTTGCGTGACCATTTGAGCATCGGTATCTGGAAAGTTTACTCGGCAAATGCAAAAGCCCTGCTCGCCCCGACCGAAGATCAGGGTGACGTACTTGTCTTACAGCACAGTCCGGACATCGCTCCGATCATAAACGGCGAAGATCCTATCTCAAAGAACCTTAAGCTTATGCTCGCGGGGCACACACACGGCGGTCAGATCCGTTTGCCGATACTCGGGCGTCCGATCGTACCATCGAGCTACGGTCAGAGCCTTGCTGCGGGACACGTGAAGCACAGCGGCCTCGATATCTTTGTCACGACAGGCGTTGGCGAGAGCATCTTGCCATTCAGATTTATGGTACCGCCGGAGATCGCAGTGCTGACGATCGGTGCGGAATGATCCCTCGGCCGACCGGCGAAAACGAAAATAGGCAGATGATACGTCTCATCTGCCTATTCGCTCGTTCCGCGTCAGCGAACCGTAGAAACTCTTATCCCCCGACCGCCGAGTGATAGCCGACCTTCGGGCCGGTCTCGATACTCCGAACTATTTAAGCATATTTTTTACGTGGTTTAAGTCACCGTCATTTGGGGCGGGCTTTAGTCCGAGGATCTTGCACATTATGTTGTAAACCTCAACATTTGAGAATGGCTCGACCACCTTGTGTTTCTTAAAGGCTTTACCGTGAGCGATAAATGTTGCCTGCATTTCCTGATATTTATTGTCATATCCGTGAGCCCCACGCGGTCCCAGGAAATCACTCTGCTTTTTGGTGCGTTCGTAGCGATCGCGACTGGTCATCATCCAACCGAGATCGGACGAACAGACGATCGGAGCGACGCGCGGCCCGTCGCTATAATGGAGTCTTTCCGGAATATCACTCTTTGCCCAACAAGTAGTATGAATGCCCGGCTTTTTCAACGCTGCCAATATTTCAATCTCCTTTCCGGCTTTGGGAAAGATCTGCACGATCTCGCCCGTCCACAAGATCCTGTCTGTGTCGGCAAAATCGAAATAGTCATCCAAAACAACGGCATTTCTCTGGTCAACGGTGGCCATCCCGTGATCGGAGACGACGATAATGTTTACCTTCTTTCCGATCTTTCGGGCATTTAGCCCATCGACCAACCGCTTTAGGTCGCCGTCGACCTTGGCAACGGCCGCCTTATTCTCCTCGGATTCGGGCGAATATCGATGCCCGGCGTCGTCCGTGTCGCTGAAATAAAGTGTGTACACCGTAGGCCGTTCGGCCTGCGGCAGATCCAACCAACCGAGAATCGTGTCGACGCGTTTGTCATTAGGGATCGCACCGTCGTAATTGTTCCAAAATGTCGGCCTTTTGCCGCCTATCACGGCTTCAGTCCCGGGGAAAAAGAACGCTCCCGCACGCTGGCCCTGCTTTTCGGCCGTGACCCAGATCGGTTCGCCGAGCCACCACCGCCCATTTTGCACCTCTTCTCGTTTTCCCATCGAAAAGATGACACCAAAATCCCAAATGTTATTTTCAACAATGCCGTGATGTGCCGGGTACAATCCCGTAGCGACAGTGTAATGATTGGGAAATGTCTTAGTCGGAAACGATGGGATCATCCACTTTGCTCGTACGCCCTCTTTTGCGAGCTTTTGCAGTGTCGGCGGAGCGTATTTATCGAGGTAATCGTATCGAAAACCATCTAGCGAGACCAGGATAACGGTCGGCTTGAGATCCTTGATCGGGGCTTGGCCGACAGCGTTGACCGAAAATGAGGTAACAAGCAGTACCAGGACAAGAAAATATCGTTTCATATAGAGCAAATTTACAAGAAAAGCCGCGATTACGGAAATGCCTAACATCAATGCCGTGATCTTGATCGGCGTAAGTGTCATCAATGACAGGCGCATCAGCACGCCGGTGATCACCAACTTTGTAGAACCAATAAAAAACTTTAGCTCGAGAATTGGCAACGTGTGCCTAAATCCAAGATTTTCTTTATAATTAGAAGGCAAATGATCTACCTATATCAAAGCTACCGCATAATGTTTGCGATATTGGCTGTTCTGTCATTTTCGTTGCTTTTGGCCTGCGAAACCGGGCCTGACCTATCGAACGCAAACAATACACCAAATCCTGATCCGAAGGCCGCACCGGCCGAGCAAGAATTGTCGGGCGTCTATGACATTGAGGGAGCCAACGAGAATAGCGGAGCTCCCTTTACGGGAGTATTGACGGTCGAAAACTCCGGTGCGGCATATCGTTTTAAGTGGCAAACCTCTAAGGGCAATTTCACGGGCACCGGTGTCCAGATGGGCGACGCCGTTGCGGTCGCGTACACGAAGGGTTCCGAAGGCAAAGACTGCGGCGTGGCACTCTACCGTATCGCATCGGACGGAGTGCTCGACGGTAAGATCGCGATGTGGGGCGAGAATACCTTTGGCAGTGAGCGTGCGACGCGTCTGGAGGGCAGCAATTTTGACGGTAAGTACAACGTCACCGGCACGCGCAATTATGGTAAGCAATACGAAGGTACGATCGACGTCGAAAGGAACGGGAGCGGATATCAGTTTATATGGCGGACCGGAGCGGACCTTGCCGGATTTGGGATTTGGCGTGGCGATCGTGCGGCGATCGGATTTGGCGGCTTGCCCTGCTCGTTTATGCTATACAAGGTCGACGCAGGCGGTAAGTTGGAAGGGCGTTGGGGAAGCCAACGAACCGTTTCGTTTGGAACGGAAACTGCCAGGCCGAAGCGATAACGGCCCATAAACCTTCTATCGCCCACTTCGATTCAATTCAGCGGCGGGCTATTCACGAATATTTCTGGTGATCACGAACGGCTGACCTTTGAATAGTCGGCTTGTGTTTATGGTCGAGTTGGGTAATTCCAACTCGTGATCCCGCCACGTCTCGTGCTCGGCGGGCATCGACACCTCAAGCACCTCGGCAGTTCCTTCGGCAAATAGCACACGGTGGCGGATCTCGGGCGGCTGAACGACGCAGTCGCCCGCTTCGAGCCAAAATGGCGGCCCTTGATCCTCGTAAACTACCTCGATGCGGCCTTTGAGGCAGTAGATCATCTGGAATTCGATCTTGTGATAATGGACGTAATCCGCAACGGGCCCATCCTCGAGCAAACGAATGTGCGAAGCGATCACCTTTCCGTTCAACCTGCCCGGGATCAGATCACGATACATCATCCCGGCCCTGCCACTGATCCATTCTTGACTCTCCTCCTTACCAAGAAGGGGTGGCAGCGGCTCTGATCTGACGGGGTGGTTCTCTAGTACGAGCCGAAATACCTCACCATCCATCGACAACAAGGCCTCACGCGGAGAATCGGCCGGAAAGATCATATCGAGGCGATAACCGCGTTCGCCCGTATAACGCTCGATGGCCTCATCCAGGTCGTCACATTCGATCACGGTAGATTCCGACATCCTATTTCCAGTTCTTCCTCCAGACCGATCGAGTTTCACTGTCTAGCAGAGAGCGGCGGAAAGCAATATTCGTGAGGATCTTGTTCTTAAGAAAGTCCCAATCACGGTACGGAAATGCTTTGATACTGTCAAATCTGATCATCCCGAACTCAGTTTCGTCATCATTACGAAAATAAACTTCGCGCGGCTCGTCTTGTCCATCGGCGACATAGAAATAACGCGTCACAAAATGCCAACGCATCCTGCTTTTGTCGTATTTCTTGGTTCGGTGATAGGTCCACTCTTCAGTTATCATTTTCCTATTGTGCCCCACGGACGCCGCCAAAACCACTAGTCTTTGACTACAACCTCGGACTTGATCGAATTAGCAATATAGCAAACTTCGTGCGCCTCGTGATGAAGTGTCGCAAGTTCGTCTGCAGTCGGAGCGTCGCCGATCCAGACGATCTGCGGATCGAGCGTAATTTTTGATATCCACTGCCTTCCAGTATCGGTCGTCGCCATCTCGCCGACGGCGTAGTCTTCGTAAGACTCAACATTAAATCCCGCCTTCGCCGCTACATAAAGAAATGACAACATATGACACGACGAAGCCGACGCCACCAAAGCCTCCTCCGGATCCACCGCCGCCTCGACCGAAAACGGAACCCGCACCACATGCGGCGAACTAGACGCCGGAACCGTCACCCCGCCGTCAAACTCCCAACTATGCCCGCGAGTATACTGATTCCCCGCAAACATCTCCGGTGCATCATTTTTCCAAACTACTTTTGCTGTGTATGTTGACATAACACCGTAATTACGCGGTTGCAAACTTGGTAAGAAGTTCGACCTTATCAGGTGATTCAAGCAGTTTCTTGGCGACTTGAAGATGATAAATAAGATTTCTCCCACTATCTGACCTATCGAAATCTTGATACATCATCGGAGCTTCCCCAAAATATTCGTCGGTTATATTTAACATCCTGGCAAAGTCTGAAACTATGCTTTGGAGCTCGCTTTTCTGGAGTGTTGGCAACTTCTTTGCTGTTCGGTTCGTCCTGATATCAAGATTTGAGTGCGATACACGCATGTTTCTAAGCTGTCTCACTTTATCCAATTGTGCGTTTGCTTTTATTAGTCTTGCATTAAGCTGTCTTGGAAGCATTTTTAGTCCAGTCTGCTCAATTACGTAAATCAATTGCTTGAAGCCAAGCGTATCCTTGCCGGCAATCGTCTTATTATCCGTTAACCGGGCGATTGCTGAGATCAAATCGCTGAGCATTGCGTCGTAAATGTATGTAAAGAAATTCGGCGCCGCGTAGTTCATGCAGTCGATCGCCTTGGAGTCGGCATAAAGTTCCCCGAAGGCTCGCCACCGATAATGTAGATCAAGAACATCCTTTTGAATCTCGTCAAATATTTTTTTGACGTCCGCAGGCATTACTCTTACTTTTTTCATTACTCTATAAAGCATCCTGAGAAATATTAGATGCCACAATTAGTCTACCTTCATTTCATTTGGCTGAATGTGAACATTCTTTCCATCCCACGAGACTACCATTGGAGCCCCAGCCTTTTTGTGCTTTCGTTTAGCCGCGTTGATACCTTCCTCAAAGGCAAGCCGAATCCTTTCGGACATCTCAGGGCTACAAAGGTTAAAGCTTTCGCCCAAATCTCCGTTGCCCAGGTCATAGACCGCACCGATATCAAAGTCCTCGTCTGCGAGAATTTCTTCGATTTCTTCGTCAGTCAACATAATTCTATGGCCGCAGCCTATTCAACATTCTCGGAAATGGAATTGTCTCACGGACGTGTTCGATGCCGGCCATCCAGGCGGTGCAGCGTTCGATGCCCATACCGAAACCGGCGTGAGGGACGCTGCCGTAGCGACGGAGGTCGAGGTACCATTCGAAGGTTGCTTGATCTAGTCCGTGATGTTTTAGCTGCTCGATCAGGTAATCGAGATTCGCGGCACGTTCGCCGCCGCCGATTATTTCGCCGTAGCCTTCAGGGGCGAGCAGGTCGATGCCGAGAGCACATTCCGGGCGTTCCGGATCAACTTCGAAGTAAAACCCTTTGATCGCAGCGGGGAAGTGATGGACGAAAACCGGTTTACCGTGCTGTGTGGAGAGATATGTTTCGTCCGGAGCACCGAAGTCGCCGCCCCATTCGAAATTATTTTCAAGCTCGCCCTTGGCAAAGCCCTCTTGCAGCATTTTGACGGCATCGTCGTAATGCAGTCGCGGGAACGGAGCGTTGATGGCTTCGAGAACGGTCGTGTCGCGTTCGAGCGTTTTTAGCTCTTCCTGACGGTCGGTCAGAACGCATTCGACTATCGACAATATCATCGATTCGCCGAGGTCCATCATATCTTCGTAGCTTGCGTAAGCAACCTCCGGCTCGACCATCCAGAATTCGGTCAAGTGACGCCGTGTCTTAGACTTTTCAGCACGAAACGTCGGCCCAAAGGCGTATGATTTGCCAAATGCGGCGGCTGTCGCTTCGTTATAAAGCTGGCCGGATTGCGTTAAATACGCTTTATCGTCGCCAAAATAATCAACTTCGAACAGAGTCGTCGTGCCTTCGCACGCGGCAGGCGTGAATATCGGCGTGTCGGCGAGCGTAAAACCATTGTCGTCAAAGAAATCACGGACTGCTTTGATGACGGTATGACGGATCTTTAGCACCGCGTGTTGCTTTTTCGAACGGATCCACAGATGGCGGTTGTCCATCAGGAATTCGGTCCCGTGCTCTTTCGGCGTAATCGGGTAATCGTGGACGTTTTGCAGAACTTCGAGTGCGGTCACATCGAGTTCGACGCCGATCGACGAACGCGTGTCCTCTTTGACAGTGCCGGTGACGATGATCGAGCTTTCCTGCCCTATCGAGTCCGCCAGATCGTACAATGCCTCGTCATTAGGCTTAAAAACAACGCACTGCACAATGCCCGTGCCGTCACGCATTTGCATAAACACGAGCTTGCCGCTCGAACGTTTGTTATAAAGCCAGCCCTTAAGCGTGACCGACTCGCCGACGTGATCTTTTAGTTGGTTGATGTAAGTTTGCGACATAAAATACAATTCTAACGATAAATCACCAACTAAAAAAGGCCGAAGAAGACAAAATTGACCTTGCCGTCGCCGTCCTTTAGATAGGCTGTTCATTCGCGGAATGAATGGTCAACTCATGGCATTTATTTTTTTGATGAAACGTAATTGAAAGCCTTTGTCAGAGCAACGCCCAGAAGATATAGTATGCAAGCATTTATTATGGCACCAAAAACAGCATAAAACGTGAACAATGATTCACTGTGCAGTGCTTCGCCTGTTACTATGCCGGACTCAAAAACTATCCAAGCAAGCAGGATCCACCAAGGAGCAGTTAGTACCATCAAGATGAAAACCACGATCACATTACCGCCATCGATCAGGGAGACATAAAGCAGGCAAGTAGTGACCAACAATAAATGAATACCTGCCAACAACCAACCCGCTCTGGACTTAAAAAAATCAGCCATTAGTTAGCTCCTCATTGTTCGAGATATTCTCGCCACTTCACGGCCCAAACCGGCGAAGTTCGAGGTTAGACTTCAACAGTTTTAGAAAAAACTCCTAAATCCAAATATTTTGATAGAACATTACCACAATTCCACAACACCGCAAATCTCCTTTTGGCGAGCGGGAGAATGCTTTCAGTCCGCGTTTTCGTTAAAGTAAACCAATGGCTGACGAAAAGAAGAAAAAGAAGATCAATTACTCAAGCGCGTGGGCTGAGGCTCGCAAGATAATGTGGAATGCTCGTTGGCGGCTGTTTCTAGGCAGTGTGCTAATGCTGATCTCTAGATTCGCGAGTATGGTTTTGCCGGCGTCGACCAAGTATATAGGCGACGAGGTTTTTACCAAACAGCGTTACGACTTGCTCAAATGGATAGCCCTCGCCGTCGGCATATCGACGATCATCCAGAGTGCGACCGGATTTGCCTTGTCGCAGATACTTGGCGTCGCGGCGCAGCGGGCGATCACGGAGATGCGGAAAACCGTGATGCGCCATATCGAGCGGCTGCCGATCTCGTATTTTGACTCAACGCAGAGCGGCCAGCTGATCTCACGGATAATGAACGACGCCGAAGGAATTCGAAATTTAGTCGGAACCGGACTCGGGCAGATCCTCGGCAGTCTCGTGACGTCGGTGATCGCGATCGGCGTTCTTTTTTACATCAATTGGCGTCTGACAACGGCAACGATGATCGTGCTGGTGATATTCGGATCCGTACTGATGTATGCATTTAAGGTGTTGCGGCCCATCTTTAAGGAAAGGAATGTCATCAACGCCGATGTGACCGGTCGATTGGGCGAATCGCTTGGCGGCATCCGTATTGTAAAGGCTTACACTGCCGAGAAACGCGAAGAACTCTCATTTGCTCGCGGAGCTCATAAATTATTTCGCAATGTCGCCAAAACGGTGACGGGAGTTTCGGCAATTGCGTCGTTCTCGTCGTTGGTGATCGGTGCCGTCGCGGTCGTGATGATGATCCTCGGCGGCAGTGCCGTTTCGGCGAATACGATGACGCTGGGCGATTTTCTGATGTATATATCGTTCACATTTCTGCTCGCAATGCCGGTTTTTGAATTAACGGCCATCGGCACGCAGATCACCGAAGCGCTCGCGGGGCTCGACCGCATTCGCGAGGTTATGGCGATGACGACCGAGGACGAGGCGGACGCCGGCAAGGCACCTTTGCCGCACGTGGACGGAACGATCGATTTTGAGAACGTCTTTTTCGAATACGATCCGGGTGTGCCGGTTTTGAAAGGTGTCAGCTTTCATTCGGAGGCCGGCACTACGACGGCACTTGTCGGCTCCTCGGGTTCGGGCAAATCAACGATCCTGAGCCTTGTACTGAATTTTATCCAGCCGACCACGGGTGACATCAAGATCGACGGCAAAAATCTAAAGGAAGTGAAACTACGTGATTACAGACGGCATCTGGGGGTAGTGTTGCAAGATAATTTCCTATTTGACGGCACCATTCTCGAAAATATCCGTTTCTCAAACCCGGAGGCTAATCTGGAAACGATAAAAGAGACGTGCCGGGTCGCAAACGCCGACGAATTCATAGAGAAATTTCCGAACGGATACGACACCATCGTCGGTGAACGCGGCGTTAAACTCTCGGGCGGCCAACGGCAGCGGATCGCGATCGCTCGAGCGCTGCTCGCTGACCCGAAAATACTGATCCTCGACGAAGCCACATCCAGCCTCGACAGCGAATCAGAAGCGCTTATTCAAGAAGGCCTCAACAACCTGCGTAAAGGCCGCACGACGTTTGTTATCGCACATCGACTTTCGACGATCCGAAGCGCCCATCAGATCTTCGTTGTCGAAGCCGGTGAGATACTCGAACGCGGCAGCCACGAGGAACTGGTCGCCCTCGACGGTAGGTACAAACAGTTATATGATAAGCAGTACCGATTTGAACAAAATCTCTTTGTAAATCCCGGCGAGGATTTTACCGGCTCCGCAGCCGAAAACCTTGCACAAACGAAACTGTAATTGGAGAATATTGATGGCCGACCAACAAAACTATAAAAACCACACTCGCTGGCATCCGCTCTTCCACTTTGTGGTGATGCCGTTACTCGTACTCAACTTCCTTTCGCACATCGTTCGGCTATTTATGGCCGCTCCCGAGAGCGGACGAAAGGCACTTGCGTGGTGGACGCTTTTGAGTCTTACGCTGATCCTGCTTGGGATCGCCGGACGCTTGCAGGCACTAAAGTCTCAGGACCGGGTTATAAGGTTAGAAGAAAGGCTTCGTTATAAAGAGGTTTTGGACGCCGACCTTGCGAAACGTGCTTCGGAATTGCCTGCGTCCCAGATCATCTCGTTGAGATTTGCACCTGACGAAGAACTCGCCGGGCTTGTCTCGCAAGTGCTAGACGGAAAGCTGAATAGCTCGAAAGAGATCAAGATGGCGATCAAGAATTGGCGTGCCGACGATCACAGGGTGTGACTCTCAGCGATCGTGCCTGCTGACTTCGTCCGACTCTAATTCGCTCTCGATAAGAGACCTTAGGCGTGGGAATCTATCGACGTTTCCGATCGCGCGATCGACTATGCGAAACATCGGCTGGATAAATGGAATGAAGTAGGTCTTGCCGCGCACCGCCGACTGGTACGAGAATGTGCCGACCGCCTTGAGACAGCGTTGGATGGTTTGCAATCGAAACTCGCAGGCAAAATCGTCCTCGTCGATCTTGGGCATTCCTAAAGTCCGCCTGACGTCCAGGAAGTAACGCCTGCGATCGGCGAGCCACTCAGGCGGCGGCGGTACCGTGATCCGGTCGAGCAGAAGCGATACAAGATCGTACGCGGGCGACCCGATACGCGCATCCTGATGATCGATGATCCGCATTTGGCCCTTGGAGTCAAGCATCAGATTTGCCGCGTGGAAATCACGATGACACAACACAACTGCACATTTCTCCAGATCAGCTGCGAGTTCGTCAAATTCGGCTGAGATCGCCGCGTCTTCGGCAGTGTCGAGTGGTCTGGACAGATACGTCTCAAAATAATGGGTTTTGAAAAAATTAAGTTCCCATAGCAACTTTTCTCTATCAAACTTCAGTCTGGACGCTATTGAGTCCATCTCAAACGCGATCGGTGTCGCGGTTTGGATCCGGGCGATCAGTGAAATCGCTTCATTGAGAAGTCGTCCGCTTCGTTCCTTAGGAGCCTCAAGCAAGACGTCCCTCAGGACAGTGTCGCCAAGGTCTTCCTGGATTATCACGCCCAGGCCTCCGTCAAAATCGTAGATCTCGGCAACCGGGAGATGGGATGCCAGAAATAACTTCGTTGCATCAATATAATTCTGTTCTTCCGGGATAAAAGATTCTGGATACACACACCCGATCGCCGATGCCCCTTTCCATTGTATTCGGTAATATTCGCGCGTCGAAGCATCCGCAGTCAGAGCCGTAAATTCGGTCGACTGGCCGCGAGCCTCCAGAAACTGTTTAAGTCGGTTTACGTATTCAGACATCGCAAATATTTACGAACGGTCAATTCAACGGAACTATATAGTTTTCACCCTGGACGTATCCCTTCATTGCCTTTTCGGGTATTTCAGTACAATTTCGCACCATATCGGCTCGGACAATGGCGGCATTCTCGAAGTGTTCGCCCGGCTCGATCGTAACTCCATCGGCGACGATGGTCCGGTAGAGCGTTGCACCGTCGCCGATCGTCACGTCGTCCCACAGGACCGAATCTTTGAGGCTCGCCGCACCCGCCATCACACAATTGCGGCCAAAATGAACATCGCCGCTGCCCATCATTGATAGTGAAATATCGAGATATCTAGGAATTGTCGACAATTCGAACCAGTTGGCGTCGGTGACATACGTAGCGATTTTTTCGCCCGCCGCGAGTGCCGGATTATAAAATGTCGGAACAATATCTGAGTACACACCGCGCGGAATGTAATCGAACACGCGAGGCTCAAGAATATGGATGCCGGTAAACATCAGCGGCGTTACAATTTCGTGTTCGACGTCCTTTATCTCTTGTCCGGAAACGGGCGTTGCATAATCGCCAAACCCCGTAACCCAACCATCAGCAGTGCCCACGATCGTAAATCTCTCGCGCTTCGAATTAGGCTTAAGTATCATCGTCGCGATCGCCCCTGATCGCTTATGCGCCTCGATCGCGGCGGCAATATCGATGTCCGTGATGATCTTTCCGTTGACAATTATAAAGGTGCTGTCCTCCAGAAATTGGCGGGCATTATCGAGTGCACCGGCCGTCCCAAGTATCTTCGGCACTTCGCGGGTATATTCGATATGGACACCGAATTGGTCACCGTCGCCGAGAGCGTCGATCACTGAATCGGGTTGGTGATGCAGATTGACGACAAAATCCTTGATACCGAATTTGGCGACGTATTCAGCAACGTAACCGACCAGCGGCTTGCCTAGGAAGGGTATCGCCGGCTTAGTACGATCTATTGTTAATGGAAATAGCCGCGTGCCGAACCCGGCCGCGAGGATCATCGCCTTCATAATTATGCTTTAGAGGTCAATGCTATATTTTAGCGGATCGGCCGGATATGTCGAATCAGTTCGAAGAAAACAAAAATGACCGGCGAGTGAACACCGGCCATCTTTGAGTTGTGACGCTATCAACGATTAATGCGAGTTGAAGTTTGCGGTCGGATAGTCGCCGGTTGCTCCCCACTCAAATCGTCCAAGTCCTGCAGTGCTTCCCAAAGTGTAGAAGAAGTTCTGCGTCGAATCGACATTAGGTCGCCAAATGGCAACGTCGGTTTTGCCGTCGCCGTCATAGTCGCCCTGGACCACATAGTCGGTCGACGATGTGCCAAATACCGCGTACGGAGCGGCACTGATGACGCCAGTCGAACTCGGCACGACAAACCAGGAGATATTCCCCCCTACACCACGGGCAACCGCGACATCTGTCTTGCCGTCACCGTCATAGTCGCCGGGGACGATCAGATCGGTGGGTGTACCGAAGTTGATGGTATCGGTGCCGCCGGTGGCAAATTGCCGCCAGAATCGGGCCTGGCCGCCGCCGTCATTGCGCTGGATGACAAAGTCGTTTTTGCCGTCACCATCGTAATCACCCGGAGCAGGGAAGTCACCCGTCGAACCCCACGGCACGAAACTCACAGGACCGGATTGGCTCGTACGGTAATACCAAACGCTCTGGTCGCCCGGATTTATGCCGTTGCGGAATACAGCAACGTCGGCCTTGTTATCGCCGTCATAGTCGCCCACAACGGAAGGATCGTCGCCGGACTGGCCAAAGTATTCTATTCTAAGCGTACTTGTCTGGCTCTGGAATATATAGAATGCAGCAACCGTTGCCGCACCGGGACGCCAAACAGCGATGTCCGTCTTATTGTCGCCGTCATAATCCTCGGGAACAAAGAAGTCCGATGCGAGGCCCCAGACAAAGAAGTTCCAACAAGCGGGTTCCGCTTGTCCGTTAGTACACGCGTACCAGGTTACCTCGCCGCTCGGGCCGCCGCCGGTGTTTCTAACAACTGAATAGTCGGTCTTGCCGTCACCGTTGAAGTCCACGGGTGCGCTCGCAGTTGCCGGTCCGGCAGCCGTCAGAGTCAAATTGGCGGCGGAAACAGCTCCGGTATCGCCCTGTCCGTGATCGGTTAAGCGCAGCGTCCAAGTGCCATTTGACGTCGGGATTGCCGCAAATGCTGTATTAATGGTCGTTGCCGGTGCAGGGCTAGTAGCTCCGGCACCGCCAACCGCAGTTGAACGATATAATCCGGATGGCACAGCCGAACCTGCAGCCGTTGCAATCGCCGCTTGCCACCATCCGCCTGACGGCGGAGACGAGGCAGCGTCACTAAACTCATACGGCCCCGCGAGGGTCGAACTGTCTCCGCAACCAGTTGCAGTGGTTGCACCGGTGCGGCCAAAGATAACGTGATTTGCACCGTTCGGAGCGATCAAAACTGCTTTAATGTCTGCCATCCACGTGTGGATCGGAGAGCCAAATGTCATATCAACACCTACCGCCGATGGACTTCCGGGAATTCCCGTTACAGTAAAAGTTACGTCCCTCGATGTTGGTGGGTTGGCATCATTACATCCAGACAGCACCGCATCAGGGATCGCCCCGAGAGTCGGTGCGTTTGCCGCAAACACGGCTGTTGGGGAAGTCGGTCGAGCAACCGACCTTTCATCCTTAGATTTTGCGACCACCTGGTTTAGGCCAACACCATAGATCAAGCCACCGATTGCCAATGCCAAGACTACCATCGAGTAGATCGCGGCCTTGCCCCTCTCATCCAACTTCTTAAAGTTATTCATAATTGATTTCCCTAGGTCTAAAATTATCAACGCCTGACCATAGCTCGAACCGATCACAATGGTTGGTCGATACTTGAATTGCCTCTTAAGACTGAAAATGTACGTAACTGATGTTAAGAAAAGTACTTCGAATCGTCTTGATTGTCAAGGATTGTGTAAGTGTCGTTTGGACTCTTGGCTGAACGTTCACGGACGGGATAAGAACGAACGATCAAGGACCGCAGACATCGGCTCAAATTGGTTCGCCGCGGTCGGACACACTTAATGTAACCGTGCGATCTATTTGACCGAACTTCCGTATCTGTTCTAATGTTTACCGCAGTACAACGGATCCAATAATTCTAAAAACCAATGAATCAAATCACGCTCGAAAAGAATGACCGGAGAGAGATCTTCGGCTGGCTCACATATGATTGGGCAAATTCGGCCTTTTTCACGACCGTCGTAACCGTTTTGGCGGGGCCGTACATCACGTCACTCGCTCAGAACGATGTCGGCACGAGCGGTGTTGTTCTGAGACTCGGGCCGATAGGTTCGATCACCGCTGATAACTTGTTTACATCGACCCTCGGCGTATCAATATTTTTACAGATATTCCTACTGCCCCTTTTGGGCTCCATCGCCGATTTTACGCCGCTCAAGAAAAAGATGATGGCGGCATTCTGCTACGTCGGAGTGCTCTCGAGTTCGCTTCTGTTCTTTATTAACGGCGACTCTTACCTGTGGGGATGCCTCTTTCTACTGATAGCAAACATCTGCTTTGCTGCCTCAAACGTATTTTATAATTCGTTCTTAGTCGATATCACGACCGAGGATCGTCGCGACAGCACATCCAGTTACGGTTATGCGGCGGGCTATCTCGGCGGCCTGATAATGCTCGTGCTCAATCTGGCACTCATTAATTTTGGTTCGTCGTACGGTATCGATCAGGGGCTGGCGGTCAGGATCTCGATGCTTGCGGCGTCGCTCTGGTGGGGTCTATTTGCTGCCGTCACATTTTACCTTGTCCGCTCCAGGACACCCGAGCGGATCGAAACGGGTAAACGATTGATCTCGGTCGGATTTATTGAGATATGGCGGACGATGAAAGAACTGGCGGGGCTCAAATACACTCTATTGTTCCTAATAGGCTACCTGCTCTACAATGACGGCATTCAGACCGTGATCCTGAACTCATCCATCTTTCTATCTCAAGAGCTATTTGTCTCGAAGGGACTCCAGTCGAGCCCGTCGTTTCTGCTGGGCATATTCTTTGTCGCTCAGGTATTTGCTCTTATAGGGGCGTTGGTATTTGAACGCATCGCACGCGTCATTGGTGCTAAGCGCACGATCATCGTGTGTCTGACTATCTGGTCCGCGATCGTGATCTACGCCTATGGTTTCCTGCAGACGGCACTTCACGCGTGGATAATGGCAGTATTCATCGGGCTTGTGCTGGGCAGTACACAGGCACTGTCGCGTTCACTGTTTTCACAGATGATCCCTAAGTCTAGGGAATCATCGTTTTTTGGGCTTTACGAGATATCAGAAAAGGGAACGTCGTGGATCGGGAATGCCGTGTTTGCCGTGGTGGTCGGGACGACAGGTTCATACAGGCAAGCGATTTTGGCTTTGATCGTATTCTTTGTCGCCGGCAGTCTGATACTGCTCTTTACTAATACCGCCAAGGCGATACACGCGGCCGGCAATCTGACCTCGGAGGAGGCGGCACAGCTCATCGAACAGCGATAGCCTGCTTCGGCGGACGCCAATTCGTAGAGATATTAGTGGGTAGAAATGGAAGAGGCCAGGGCAAATTCGCCCCGGCCTCTTTTGATCTGACAATGTCGGATCAAATTAGTGTGAGTTGGAGTTGGCAACCGGATAGTCACCGTTTGCACCGAACGCAAATGTAGTAACGGCGTTCGAAGTCGTTCCGAGCGACCAGAAAGCATTTGCTCCAGCCGTCGGACGCCATATAGCGACATCGGTCTTGCCGTCACCGTCATAATCACCCTGTACGGGAGAGTCGGTCGCGGACGCTCCAAATGTGCGATAGTTGATCGCGCCATTCGAACTGTTTCGCCATTGCCACTGAATAGCACCGGATACGCCTCGGGCAGTAGCAATGTCGGTCTTGCCGTCGCCGTCGTAGTCGCCGGGAACAATAACGTCAGTCGGTGTTCCAAAGATCACGGTCGGCTGTGCGACATTGGCATCCGAGAGGATCCAGTATCCGGCTTGGCCGCCACCGGCGTTACGCTGAATGCCGAAATCAGCCTTTCCATTTCCGTCATAGTCGCCGGGTGCCGGGTAATCGCCATTCATACCCCAGGGCACAAATGAAACAGCTCCGTTTGCGACTGTGCGGAAATACCAGGTGCTCTGGGCACCGGCAGTAGCTCCCGCACGGTACACAGCCAGATCATCCTTGCCGTCGCCGTTGTAGTCACCAACGACCGTCGGATCGTCACCGGTTTGGCCAAACGCCTCCTGACGAAGCGTCGAGGTCGCGCTGTTCAGGATGTAGTAGGTTGCAACGGTCGCAGCACCGGGACGCCAGACAACGATGTCATCTTTGCCGTCACCGTCGTAGTCGCCGGAGATAAAGAAATCGGTCGCAAGTCCCCAATCCGCTGCTGCGGTCGGTGCTGCCGATCCGTTAATGTTCCAGTACCATCGAACCTGGCCGCTGGGTCCGCCGCCTACGTTACGAACTACAGAGTAGTCGGTCTTGCCGTCGCCGTTGAAATCGACCGGAGCATCGCCTGCCGGAGCAGCCGCCGGGATGTATTCAAAGGTGTCGATTCCGATATAGTCCGAGTTATCACCCGTCGGGCCGCCAAGTTCGACGAAGTAACGAAATCCAACGCGTCCGCTGGTCGGGCCTGAAAGGCCTGAAAGCGTCAAAGTAAACTGCGTCCACGTTTCGGGATATGCACCGCCCGTATCGTAGGTCGGATTTATATCAAGCAAGAGTGTAGTAAAGTCACCCAACGAAGAATCACTAGTGCCAACATTTGTGCTCGCACCTGCCGTAGACAAACGGATCTGCATACGATCCGGATACGGATTTGCGTCGACTGTACGCGTGTAAAACTTGATCTGGTCGCCGTTGTTGAAAGTACGATTTGGCGTTAGCAGCCAGTTGCTGATCGTATTAGCTCCGGTCGTGTTGTTAAAATTGGCGCCGATGTACGAGTTTGTCGCACCCGTGTGTGACGGAAACACCGTAGGGTTGCCCTGAAACCAAGTGGTCGAACCTGCCGTCGTGCTGTTGTTTTTTCCCCACCAATCAGGGATGGGCGCGGAACCGGTGGCTCCGGTCGGCGAAACGATGGTGTCAAACCCTTCGGTAAATGCCTGAGCGTTAGCCACTATGGCCCCCGCACCTAAAACTATCGCTAAAACCAACATCGTCGAAATCGTTCTTAAGAACGATCCGGTTGATTTAGAATCATTGATCTTTTTCATAATTCGTATGAGTCTCCCCTTAGTTTGATCAAGACGGTATGTCGTCTAGTTCTCTCGAGCCTTGTAATTGAAATGGTATTGTAAACACTGAAACTTTACGTCACATTCGCGGCACTGTCAAGACAATCGGAATATTCCGGCGACTACTAAACTAGACTGTCTACGAAGGCGGGAATTTGTACCACGGTCGATCCGGCGGCAGATCAGAATTATCGATCCGGAATACCGAGAAAAACCACGATTCCACGACGTTAAATTTGAAAATCAATGCCAATACGGCTAGATTTGTAATGAGGACGATGAAAAATGAATAGTACAAACGATAAGATCATCACGATCTTCGGTGGATCAAAGTGTACTGAGGATTCGCACGAGTATCAGGAGGCGATGGCCTTGGGGTCAAAACTTGCTGATGCCGGCTATACCATCTGTACCGGTGGCTATCTTGGCATAATGGAGGCTGCTTCACGCGGAGCCCGCGAAAAGGGCGGACGCGTGCTCGGTATCGTTATGAATCAGTTCAAATCCGAGCCGAATCGGTTTTTGACCGACAAGGTTGCAACCGACCATTTCTACGATCGCCTACAGAATCTTATACTGCGATCCTCGGGCTTTGTTGCATTTCGCGGCGGAATGGGGACGGTGACCGAGGTGTCGCTGGTGTGGAACAAGTTGCAGACGCGCATCCTCGGGTCGCGGCCGCTAGTCCTGATCGGGGACTGTTGGCCGCCCGTGGTCAAGGCCTGGCAGACTTCGCTCGTCGTGAGCGACGCAGATGTCGGGATCCTAAATTTTGCGGACGACGCCGAGCAGGCGTTTAAGATCATTGATACCAAGTCGAATGGAGTTTTGCTATGAATTGCCCAAAATGCACAATGGCACTGTTACCGGATGCTAAATTTTGCGGTTCGTGCGGGTTTACGCTCGCCCAACAACCGCAAGCTCCGACACCTGCGGCCCCGCCCGTCCAATCACAACAGCAGACGACGATGCCACCACCGCAAGGCGGTGCTTTCCACTTTGACACTGACGGGCGCGGTCAGGGACGCGGTTACACGTGGGCGATCGATCATCAGGGTGCATTCGCTCTGGCTGTTGTAAATCTGCAAGCAGAGCAATCCATCTCGGCCGAGGCCGGAGCGATGGTCTCGATGTCGGGAAATATCGATCTGATGTCGGAAATGAAGGGCGGCGTTTTTGGCGCTCTAAAACGTGCAGTCGGCGGCGAATCAGCCTTTGTATCTACATTTACAGCGAAGGACGGACCCGGCGAAGTAACGCTCGCTCCGGGAGCACCGGGCGATGTTGCCGGACTTGAAATGCGTGGGCAGACTTTTTGGGTGCAATCAAGCTCGTATCTTGCCGGCGATGTTTCACTCCAAGTAGATACCAAAATGGGCGGGGCCAAATCATTCTTTGGCGGCGAAGGCCTGTTCCTGCTTCAGGTTTCCGGAACCGGATTGTTGCTGCTGTCGTCATTCGGTGCGATCCATCGCAAGACGCTGGCGCCCGGTGAGCGATATGTCGTCGATACCGGACATCTCGTCGCTTGGGAAGGCCATATGCAATACAGCCTCAGAAAGGCCGCAAAGAGTGGACTTCTCCGTAGCTTTCTAAGCGGTGAGGGTATGGTCGCCGAATTCAACGGCCCGGGCGAGATCTTGATACAGACACGTAATCTCGCCGCATTTGCCGGACTCCTCAAGCCATTCTTCCCGACGCAGGGCGGTAGCGGCGGCGGTTTCAGCATCGGTAGTTGATTATAAATTTCGCAATAACCGGAATCTAACTTTGGACACCAACGCCATAAATTCCGATCGGCATAACGACCAACACGAAACCGTGATCCAGGCGACCGCGGTTTCACGCGGTGTGGCCGCAGGGCGGGCCGTATGCCTCTTCGGCACAAAACGGCAATACTTTCTCACTCATATAGAAAATAGTGCGATCGACCACGAGATCGGGCGATTTCGAACGGCGGTTACGACGGCGTCAAAGCAACTCAACGATCTGATCAAGTCCCCAGATATTAAGGCCAAAAGCTCCGGCGACATCTTTGACGCGCATCTGATGATGCTCGAACACTCGACCTTGGCGGCGGACGTCGAGGCATTTATCAGGTCAGCTCTCGTCACAGCGGAATGGGCTCTGAGGCGGGTCGCCGAAAACTTTTCAAATAAGCAGGCAGCGGTTTCCGACGCGAACCTGCGCGACCGTATAGCGGACTTCGAGGACCTTTGCGATCGTGTGCTAAACGCCCTCGACGGTAAGGCCGTCACGCTACCCGTGATCACTTCGGACTCAGTGATCGTGGCCTCGATCATCCGTCCGTCAACGCTTATCGAACTGGGACGGCAAAAACCCTCGGCGATCGTCACAGAACACGGCGGTTGGACGTCACATTCCTTCATATTAGCTCGCGAATTAAAGATACCGGCGGTGACGGGCGTTAAGTCAGCCCTAAAGCTGATCCGCGACGGCACATCACTTTCGGTCGATGGCTTTACGGGCGCACTGACGATCGATCCGTCAAGCGAAACGCTCGAACAGATCAAATCACATACTTTCGTTGCCGAACCGATTAAGTTCGACGCTGCGAGCACTCGATCGACAACGATCGACGGGCGCGAGATCATTCTGCGAGCCAATATCGACCTCGTCGACCCCGCACCGCTTTTAGCACAAACCGCCGCTAAGGGCGTCGGACTTCTACGGTCCGAGTACCTCTTTCAGGATGTCAGCGTCGGTTACCCGAGTGAGGATGCCCAGTTTGAAGCGTATAAGCTTTCCGCATCGAATTGCGGCCCTGAAGGCGTTCGGATCAGGACATTTGACCTACAGGTCGACCAAGTAAATCACCCTGCTGAGATCCGTGAGATGAATCCCGCACTTGGGCTCCGTGGTCTGCGGCTGAGTCTAGCCGACAGGCCGCATTTTCGTGAGCAGATCAGAGCCATCCTGAGGGCTGGAGCATACGGAAATGTCAGTATGGTCTTGCCGATGGTCTCGGGTGTGGCGGACTTATCTACTG
The DNA here is from genome assembly GCA_016720705.1 of Chloracidobacterium sp. NCBI lineage: Bacteria > Pseudomonadati > Acidobacteriota > Blastocatellia > Chloracidobacteriales > Chloracidobacteriaceae > Chloracidobacterium > Chloracidobacterium sp. The sequence goes on from JADKKB010000001.1 coordinate 372,626, forward strand.
TGCGTGAAATGATCGCTGACGAAACCGCCGCACTCGCTGCCCAAGGCACGCCCGTGCCGCCGATGCCGTTGGGTGCGATGATCGAGATGCCATCGGCCGTTCTGACCGTGGACGATATCGCAAAACACGCAGATTTTCTGTGTCTTGGGACAAACGACCTGGTCCAATATCTGTTGTCCGCCGACCGAGATAATGAATCGGTTGCACATAATTATCAGACACTACATCCATCGGTTGTACGATCGATCTCGATGGTGTTCAGGGCCGCCGATCTGCAAGGCAAAAGCACTGTCGTCTGCGGGGAGATGGCCGGGTCGCCGTTTTACCTCCCGTTGCTGATCGGACTCGGGGCAAGGGAATTCAGTATGAACCCGGATTCGCTTGGGGCGATCAGGCAAGTCATCGGCAGGATCTCGTTTGATGAGTGCCGGGAACTCGCCCGAAAGGCATCCGTCCTCGAAACCGCCGACGCTATCGAGGCATATATGAACGATTTCTATCGCCGCAACTGGCCGCACGTTTTCCCCGGCGGGATCAGTTCGTCAACTTGATCACTACTTTGGCCGCCACAAGAAAAAAATAGAATTAAACATTGTTTGATCATTTATTTGAGCAGACGCCGGGACGAGCCCCTTCCGGCACTCTAATTTCAGATGAATGTTCGCTGCCAAAACGTCATAAACATCGCCTTTGCATTGACCGCAATGGCATTTACGACCGTGCCCGCGTTTTCGCAAGTAAGTTTGGTCAATATGGCTGACCGCTACGTCGCGAGCGGGGGGATAGCCACGGGTGATGGTGAAATAGCTAATTCAAAGTTACCCAAAGTTAAAGCTGAGAGCTCATCATCCGCTCACCCGTCGACCCTTCACCGCATCGGCGCTCACGACCTTTTGAAGATCGAAATTGTGAACGCCAACGTCCGTCCCCGTATTCTGCGGGTCGGGGGCGATGGCTGTATCGTCTTTCCGCTGGCAGGCGAGGACGTTTGTATTGCCGGAAAGACCGCGGGCGAGGCTGAGGCCCAGATCGCCTCGGCGATTAAGCTTTTTGAAAGGACGGCGATAAAGATCGAGGTTCTTGACCGAACAAGCCACGTCGTCAACATCGCCGGCCTTGTCGATCAACCCGGCGAACAGCAGATAATGCGTGACGCCGTGCCATTTTTCGTCGTCCGTGCGGGATTGACACTGAACCGTGCGGCAAAAGGTGTCCGCATTGTAAGGAACGCCTCCGAGGTAACCGAAGATTTCGCGTTGAGCGACGCTCGATTGAACGAAGTGTTTGTATATCCGGGTGACACGGTCGAGTTTTTCTAGTTAATTTGCGGACAACATTGAATTCTTGTTAAAAGAATGTAAATGTTCAACAATTTTTGTTATACTTTGACAGCCTTAGATTCGAAGTACGCTGGGCAATCGCGGTTGCGAAAGCAAACGAGGAAAGTCCGAACACCAAAGGGCAGCGAGCCGGATAACGTCCGGGCGTCCGCTTATGGCGGATGACGACAAGTGCAACAGAGAATATTCCAGCCTCGCAAGGGGTAATGGGTGAAACGGTGAGGTAAGAGCTCACCGGCGTCGGTGGTAACATCGGCGGCCAGGTAAACTCCTCGTGGTGCAAGATCAAATAGGGAAACGCAGAATGTAAGCGGCCCGCTTACTGTCCAAACCGAAAGGTGAGGCGGCGTTTCCGGGTAGATCGCTTGAGCCTGTCGGTAACGGCAAGCCTAGATGAATGATTGCCATTCGCCGAAAGGTGAATACAAAATTCGGCTTACAGGCGTACTTCGAATTATCAGGCACTCTCAATTTTAATGTTCCCAACGGAGGAATTTTGCTTATATGGCAAATCGGAAAGGTGTTTTTATAGGGGCTTATGTGCCCAATGAATTAAAGGAATCGCTTCGGCGTCGGGCGGCCGCAGAACATCGTACACTCTCACAGGAGATCACTCGCATACTCGTCGAGGCCGTTCACGGCAAGGGACTGCCGGCAGGAAGCGTCGATCGGCGGGATACTAACGCAATACCGCGGCGACGTGCCACCGATCCGCAGATCAGACGGCGTGCCGAGGATCTGCCGTACATCCCCGAAGAGGGCAAAAAGTAGGTTCCGCAGAAACTTAATACGGCACAGCATCGCGCTCCGAAACGGGGTGCGGTGCTTTTCTATTTGATAGTGCGGTTTGCTAAGATTATTACCGATGGATAAAAAGGTCGTCACTGCTGCTATTGTCGGGCTGATCGTGGGTGCGATAGGCGGATTTATGATTACAAATTCGCTTAATCGATCTGAAATGAATTCGGCAATGTCCAATGTTGCCAATGTCGCTGCCAGCACTCCCGGTGCAAATCGCCCGGACGATCAGATGAATATCAGCCTCGACGAGATCAAGGCAAAGATCGCCGAGGCCGACGCAAATCCGACCAATTTGGGATTCCAAAAGGGACTCGGGGTCGCATTGTACCGTTACGGCACCTTAAAGCGCGACGCCGATATCGTCACCGAAGCAATTAGGCTGCTCGAGCGGGCTCAAAGCATTGACGCCAAAGATTACGACGTGATCGTCGCTCTAGGCAATTCGTACTTCGATCTAGGTTATTTCAAAAAGGAATCAGCGAACTTAAAAAGGTCGCGCGACTTTTACAAACTGGCGCTTTTGCAAAGGCCGAAGGATGCCGATGTGATGACCGATCTTGCGTTGTCATACTTTCTGGATGAACCATCTGACCTTCCGCGGTCGCTGGAGGAATTTCAGAAAGCACTCACCGCAAACCCAAAACACGAGCGTGCCCTAACTTACCTGACGCAGACTTATATGCTACAAGGGAAATTTGACGAGGCCGGAAGATCACTTGAGAAACTGAAGGCGGCTAATCCGAAAAATGAGTCGATCGAAGAGTTGGCACGCTTGATCGCGGCAAAAGGGGCTCCGGCTGTCAAATGAGGGAATTTGTCGTAGTTTTGCTCGTTATCCTGATATTACTCGGAATAACGGCTTTCAAATATCGACGACAGATCGCGATGGTGATCGGATTTGGCAAAATGCTCCGCGATGCACGCTCAAATATCAAACAGGCGTCGTCGCCGAGGCAGGTAAACGCCGAACCGTCGGAACTCGTCAACTGCACGCGATGCGGTACCTGGGTGCCAAAGGATAGAGCGATCCGCTTTGACGCGAAAACTTATTATTGTTCGAAGGATTGTGTCCGTACTTCAATGACGTCCGTTTAACGATCACGGCACAAAGGTCGTGAGGTACCATCGGATCAGTTGTTCGCCAAAAAGTATAGCGATGATCGAACCGATACCGAGGAAGATTCCAAATGGGATCTGCGTTTGCAGATCCTTTTCTTTTTGACGTGATACGAGGGCGACGCCGGCGACCGCACCGGTAAATGCTCCGATAAAGATCGTCAAAAGCGTCAATCGCCAACCGAGCAGAGCCCCGATACCGAATAGCAGCTTTACATCGCCGAGGCCCATCGCGTCGACGCCGCGAAGAGCTTTCCAAATTGCCCCGACCGCCCACAGAAGCCCGCCGCCGACCAATGTCCCCAAAACCGCACCGGCCAGTGAAACTGCCCAAGCAGGATATCCGGCGAGCCACGAGACCGGACCATATAGCGTGTCCGAAAAATAATTACCCGCAAACGCGATCGGAAACACCACACGAACGATCAACGCGATGATAAACATCGGGTAGGTGATCACGTTCGGCAGGATCATATGCTCGGCGTCTATGAATACCAGTGCAGTCATCGTCGCGGCAAATGCCAGAGCGACCGGCAAGTATGGCGTTAGACCGACCTGCCAATACACAAGGCAAAAGAGCAGGGCAGTCAGCAGTTCGACGGCCGGATAACGCCCCGCGATAGGTTCTTTGCAACTTGCACATTTACCGCCAAGCATCAGCCATCCGAGTATGGGGACGTTATGCCACGGTTTAATGCCGGTGCCGCATTTTGGGCACTTTGAGGACGGCAGCAGCGAGAGTTCGTTCGGGACGCGATAGATCACGACATTGAGAAAACTGCCGATAGATGCTCCGATGACGAAAACAAAAAGGTAGCCAAAGTATTCGGGTATGCCAAGTAGTGCCTCAAGCGAAGCTAGGAAAAATGTTTGCATCAGGGTAATTGTCGAGAAGTTGTTCGAAAAGAAACGCCGAGATAATAGTAATGATTTCCAGCGGAAAAGAAAAGACGATCTTTATACCACAATTCTCAAATTATCTCTGCGAGAATGTCCAGTATTCCTAGCAAACCGCCTCAACATCAATTATTATTCTCTTATCAAAGTCCGATTTTGAAACAACTATATCTAAAGGAACAAACGTCTTGAAACCAACAGATACCAAAGATCCCGAATATTTTCACAAGGTTATAGACTGCCAGTACGCGTGCCCGGCCCATACGCCGGTGCCGGAATACATCCGCCTTATCGCCGAGGGCAGATATACAGAGGCGTATATGATCAACTGGGATTCGAACGTGTTTCCCGGCGTGCTCGGCCGTACGTGTGACCGCCCGTGCGAACCAGCGTGTCGTCGCGGCCGTCTCGAACAGGAACCCGTCGCCATCTGCCGTCTCAAACGCGTTGCGGCGGATAATCGCGATGACGTTATCCCGTATATGCCGCAGGGGCCTTTTAAGCCGAACGGCAAAAAGGTTGCCCTGATCGGTGGTGGCCCGGCTTCGCTTACGGTTGCGAGAGATCTTGCACCGCTTGGATACGAAATACATCTTTTCGACGAACAAAAGCTCGGCGGCGGGTTTATGCGGTCGCAGATCCCGGCGTTCCGTTTGCCGGAACACGTTTTGAATGACGAGGTCAATTACATCTTACGACTCGGCATCCATACGCAGTTTGAGCATTATGTCGATTCGCTCAAAGGTGTACTTGAGAAAGACTACGACGCTGTGTTTGTCGGTACCGGAGCACCGCGTGGACGCGATCTGCCTGATCTGCCGGGACGCCAAGAAGGCGATGCGAACATTCACATTGGAATTAACTGGCTTGGTAGCGTTGCCTTTGAGCATACCGAGAAGATCGGCAGACGAGTGATCGTTCTCGGCGGTGGTAATACAGCAATGGACTGCTGCCGCACGGCGCGGCGTCTCGGCGGCGACGATGTAAAGGTGATCGTCCGTTCGCCATTCGCCACAATGAAAGCCAGCCCGTGGGAAAAAGAGGACGCCCAGCACGAAGACATCCCGATCATCGATAATCACGTGCCTAAGAGCTTTGTGATTGAGGACGGCAGGCTCGTCGGGATGATGTTTGAAAAGGTCGAAGCCAAATACGACGAGAATGGCAAGCGTTCGCTCGTGCCGACCGGCGAAGACGATGTTTTCTATCCGGCTGATGACGTGCTGATCGCGGTTGGTCAGGAGAATAGCTTCCCTTGGATCGAGCGTGACCTTGGGGTCGAGTTCGACAAATGGGAAATGCCGATAGTGGACCGTGTCACATTCCAATCTACACTTCCGAAAGTCTTCTTCGGAGGCGATGCTGCATTTGGCCCCGAAAATGTCATTACCGCCGTTGCCCACGGTCACCAAGCGGCTGTTTCGATCGATCTGCATTGCAGCGGTAAAAATATCCACACCGAACGCCTCGATCCGTTCGTCAATCTCATCTCGCAGAAGATGGGCATCCACGAATGGGCGTACGACAGCGAAGTCGATCCGTACGAACGCCTTATCGTTCCTCAAACCGACAAATCGATCACGCTCAAAGACCGCAAGCAGGAGGTCGAGCTCGGTTTCGACCCGCTCGCCGGTTACGAGGAAGCCAAACGTTGTCTCAACTGCGACGTGCAGACGGTCTTTAACGCTCCGAAATGCATCGAGTGCGACGCGTGCGTCGACATCTGCCCGACGAGCTGCATCACGTTCACGGCCAACGAGCCCGAAGCCGAGCTTCGCCAGCACACCAAGGTTCCTGCCCTCAACCTCACGCAGGACCTCTACGTCTCCGAACCCGTCCCGCAGACGCTCCGCATCATGGCCAAAGACGAAGACGTCTGCCTCCACTGCGGCCTCTGCGCCGAACGCTGCCCCACCGCCGCCTGGGACATGCAGAAATTCTTCTACAACGTCACCAAAGCCGGCGAGCACAAATACGCCAACCTCGTCCAGATCCAAAGGAATTGAAATAATGCGGTCTAGCTTAATGTTGAATGAAGTGTGGTGCTACGGTCCTGTGAGTTTAATTATATTCTCAATGGCGGTACATAACGATAGATGAAGATACGCGTCCTATTGATTATCTTGATTGTTGGTCTTTCTATTTCGTTCGTAACGGAGTTTTGGCTGAATATGGATGAAGTTCGACGCATCTGGGAGGCGTGCGACAGTTCACCCGGATTTTCGTGTGATGCCGTTCCACAACATCCGGTCGCACTTCTTCACGTGCTTTCTTTTGTTTTGCTGGTGGCGGTGGCACTTGCAAGGAAGTACTACTGGGCGTTGGCCGTGGCAGTCGGATACTTCGCCCTAGACATTTTTGGTACATACGGGCGACTCGGCACCGGTTTTTTCGGCGGAAATATGTGCCCCGAAGGCCACCCCTGCTGGGCAGCTATCCGTCGAGCTACGTGGTTTGACTTGACCGCTCTTGTTATTCTCGCCGTGTCGACGATACTGATCACTTGGGAGGTCTTGCACAGAAGAAATGAGGTTAAGCGTTAATCCAGTTCATTCTGAATTACAACCGATCGCTTACGAAACTCTAAAATTGCCTCACGAAGGCCACAGAGTTCGAATCGAAGCGGTGCAAACAGGTTACGAAGCTGGGAAGTCTTCGTCGCGTAGCGATGGTTTGAATGTAGCCGTGGGTTTGAACCCACGGAAAGGATGAAAACAGATCCTCGTCGCGTAGCGACGACTGACCATTGCGACGCGGATCCAATTGTCGCTGACGCGACAAGAATATTTGGTCTGACGCACCGTTACCAGTGTCAATAAAGCTGCGAAGTCGAATACTTGCGAACAGCGACGAAAATTAAATGGATAATAAAGCGGACATCCTTGAGTTGGTAAGAATCGCGGCGGGGAACCGCATTCTTTTCCTATCGCATGCGATTAGACAGATGTCGCGGCCCGATCGGATGATAACGACGGCGGATATTCGTCGTATAATTAACGAAGGTGAGGTAATTGAAAATTATCCTGAGGATGCACGCGGACACAGTTGTCTTATTCTTGGCGTTGACGACGGACAGCGACCGATCCACGTCGTTTGTTCTCCAAAAGATGAGTATCTCGCGATAATTACTTGCTATCTTCCAGACGAAGACGAATGGTCGGACGATCTTAGTGTGAGGTTATAAACTATGAAATGTATGTACTGCAAAGGGAATCTGGAACGCGGCACCGCTCCGTTCCACGTTGACCGCAAAGGTTATCACTTAGTTTTGGACAAAGTCCCGGCCTTAGTCTGCCAACAATGCGGCGAAGTGTATTTTGGCGAAGCAGAAGTCGATTCGATCCAGGCCGCGACCCTCGCGATTGACGCTCAGGTCGATAAGATAGCGGTTCCGGCTTAATCAACGTCACCAAAGCCGGCGGGCACAAATACGCCAACCTCGTCCAGATCGAACGTAACGGGAATGGTGTTAAAGTTTAATTGAGGTAAATAATGACTACAGCAACAATGGACATAATGGAAAGGGTTGAATCGCTCCCTATCGATATGAAGATAGAATTGGTCGATAAGATTCTCGAAAGCTTGACGCCGAACCAGAAAGAGATCGATGAACTCTGGAAGATCGAAGTCGAACGACGTATCGATGATCTGGAAAGCGGCAAAGCTAAGACAATTCCCGGCGAGCAGGTCTTTGCAAACATTCGCGAGAGATACGGAAAGTGAATTATCGCTTTCTAGATGAGGCCGAAGCTGAGTTTTACGACGCCGTTGCGTATTATGAAGATTGCGAAGGCGGTTTGGGGATTGAACTGTCTCGCGAAGTCTTTAAGGCAATAGATCGAATCATTGCGTTACCCGCAGCATGGTCGCCTTACTCAAACCGAACCCGACGATGCCTGTTGAATCGTTTCCCGTATGGAATCATTTACCGACATCTCGAAGATACGATCACAATATTTGCCGTAATGCAGCTCAATCGCGAGCCGGGATACTGGAAAGATAGATTGAAGTAGTGACGAACTGCCCCACCGCCGGCTGGGATCACGTCAAAACCGCGAGCGTTAGCGACCGGGCAGACGATCCACGTCACCAAAGCCGGCGAGCACAAATACGCCAACCTCGTCCAGATCGAAAGGAATTGAACTAGTGATAAAATGATATTGAGGTAAATACAATGACCGTAAAAGAAGCAGTACTAGAAGACCTTGAAACCTTGCCCGCAGTAAAACAGCAGGAAGTTCTCGATTTTGTTCAATTTCTCAAATCAAAAGAAGTGAAGCGTAAACCACGCCGGTCATTGCAGGGCAGTCTGGCACATTTGAATATAAAATGGACCGAGGAAGATATGCGCCAAGCTCGAAATGAGATGTGGCGTGGCTACACGAAGGATACCGAAGACGAGAAATAGCCGATGGATCATATCGTTGTCGACACAAACGTTGTTATCTGGTACTTCACTGGCCCTAAGCTGTCATCCGCTTCGGGTCAGGCCGCCATTGTAGCCGCACAGCAAAGCGGCGGTTCGATATACGTTTCGTCGATCACGATAGTAGAGTTGATCTATTTGATCGAGAAGAAACGGGTCGCCCCTGATGTCCTCAACAAGCTTCGCGAAGCCCTTTATGACGACTCGACCGCCTTCGAGCTTGTCGAACTCACGCAAAAGTTGGCTGACGAAGTTCAAAATATCGACCGCTCGACCGTCGCCGACATGCCCGACCGGATAATCGCGGCCACTGCCTTGCATCTCAACCTTCCCCTGGTAACGAGCGACGGCAATATCCGCAAGCTGAAGAATGTGGAGACGTTATGGTAACGCTGCCCCACCGCCGCCTGGGACATGCAGAAATTCTTCTACAACGTCACCAAAGCCGGCGAGCACAAATACGCCAACCTCGTCCAGATCGAAAGGAATTGAAATGATGCGGTCTAGTTCAAAGTTGATTGAAGTGTGTGTGCTGGCGGCGTTATCGTTCCTAGCTGCGGCAACCTTTTGCGGGTGCGGCTCTTTTGGGAGAGATTCCATTACTCATACGGCTTCGCCGCTCAAGACACCAGATCTGCCGACGATGGTGAACGCACGAAACGCACCGCGTCCTACTCCGACCATCGAGCTGGAAGACTCGAAGAATCTTAAGTGCGGCAATAACGATTATCAGTTGAGAGTAGTTCGGCCGTACCCAGATGAATATCTAAATTTGGAGCTCTCATCGGGGGGACAGGTTTCGACAATCAGAACGCCCGGCTGGAATGAGTATCAGAACGTCTGGGCGACGACCGCCGTCACCAAAGACGGGTTTGATATCTCAGTCGAACGGGGGACGCGATACGGGCGGGAACTCCACCTTAGATTCAAATGTAACGATGAGAGATTTGTACTTGTCGAGGTCGAGAGTGAAATGTTCGATAAGTATGACCGAAGCGAGAAAGTTGAGAGCAAGAGAAAAAAAGTGATTCCGATTCCGAGTATCCCTTTCGCTGAAGTGTCGATTGAAGAGTATACGAGCATTGAGCCGTAACTCGCTCCCGAAGCACTAAAACTGCCTCACGCAGGCCATAGAGTTCGAGGCGAAGCAGTACAAATAGGTCACGACACTGGGAACTCTTCATCGCGTAGCGATGGTTTGGATGTAGCCGTGGGTCTGAACCCACGGAAAGATGAAAACGGATCCTCGTCGCGTAGCGACGACTGACCATTGCGACGCGGATCCAATTGTCGCTGACGCGACAAGGTTTCGATATATAATTTGAATTATGAACGATAGAGAACTATTAAATAGAATCACGTTAAACCCAAAAGTGATGACCGGGAAACCGGTTATTAGAGGTACGCGCTTGACCGTCGAGTTCATCCTGAACCTCTTGGCTCACGGAGCGACGACGAATGAGATTCTGGCTGAGTATGAAGGGATAGAGCCGGAAGACATACAGGCGTGTCTGCTATTTGCCGGAGAATCATTAAGCCGGACGGAATTTATGCCGCTTGTGATGGAGACTCCATAATATGCGGTTTCTCGTTGATGAATGTACCGGCCCAATGGTTGCGGAATGGCTGCGGGCAGGCGGCCACGAGGTCTTTTCGGTTTTCGATGATGCTCGTGGAATTTCCGATCGCCAAGTTTTTGCCAGGGCATTCGACGAACATTGGATACTGATAACTAACGATAAAGACTTTGGCGAAATGGTTTTTCGTGAGCAGCGTGAACATCACGGAATCATATTTCTTCGGTTGGATGATGAGCGAGCTGCAAATAAGATCAACGTACTTAGGCAATTGATCGCGAATTACTCCGCGAAGCTGCCCGGACACTTTGTTACGGTCTCAGAAACTAAAGTGAGGTTCGCATAACGTTGCCCCACCGCCGCATGGGATCATGTCAGAACCGCGAGCGGTAGCGACCGGGTTTCTTACAACGTCACTAAAGCCGGCGAGGTCAAATACGCCAACCTCGTCCAGATCGAAAGGAATTGAAATGGAGACGCATGATGGAAAAAGAAGTAAGGGATCAAGCACTTGAGGTTCAGGAACGAATACGAGATGTCCTGTTCAACGAATGGGATCCAATCGGTGTCAACGATTACGCTCCGAGGGATGAATACGACGCCTATATCGGAGGAATCTACAGGCTCTTAACGAATGACGTAGATGCTGAAACTCTCGCGACACACCTTCGTAACCTCGAAATTGAGCAAATGGAGTGTCCAACGACGCACGAGCATCGAACTAAGATTGCAGAGAGTCTTCTGCAACTCGATATTTCGCTTACAAAGAACTAACATTGCCTCACGAAGGCTGAATTGCTGGCGAGGTCAAATACGCCAACCTCGTCCAGATCGAAAGGAATTGAAATGGTGCGGTCTAGTTTTGATGGTGAGTGAAGTGTGGGTGCAACGAGTTGATCAAGATGGTTGAGTCTGATTGGAAGTTTAAGATTTTGGAAGGTTTGCCAGCGACTGGGGATCTACCGATTCAGTTCAGCGCGACTGGTATGGGTATGCATAGCGAAGGACTTGTATCCAAGTTCTGGTCGGAATCATCAAATGAGTCATGGATTGGTAATTTCCAACGGGGACTTAACCTCTTTGACCATGCTGTCCAACATCCCAATTTAGTTGACATAATCATAGTTGCAGGCGGCGACGTATATATTGTCAATCCTGAACGCCGAACGCTACAAGATAATTTTGGCGGAGACTTTGAAACAATCACTGCTGTACCCGATCAAAGTTTATACATATTTGGCACGTCTATAGCCTTTGAAGCCGTAGGCCCCAAAGGCCGGACATGGCGTAGTGCCCGAATCGCCCTCGATGGTATCAGATCGCTAAATCTGGAAGGCTCGGATCTTACGGGTGAAGCGTACAATCAGGATGACCAATGGATACCATTCTCGTTAGATGTTGTCTCTGGTGAATTTACAGGCGGAGCGGATATATGGTGGTAAGCAAATCAAAGCAAGAAAGCACTGAATTCGCAGTCGAAGAGCTTAAGTTAACTCTGGAAGGCGATAAAGTTTGAGGCAAAGCGGTTCAAATAGGTTACGAAGCAGGAAGTCTTCATCGCGTAGCGATGGTTTGAATGTAGCCGTGGGTTTCTGGCACAAAGGACGTGCCAGTGTTGCGGTAGACCCGCAACCGTAACCCACGGAAAGGATAAAAACATATCCTCGTCGCGTAGCGACGACTGACCATTGCGACGCGGAGCCAATTGTCTCTGACGTTACTGGGCCGTTGCATACAGTGATAAAATATTTTTGAGGTGAAAATATGTCTGAAGTACTATTAACGTTGCCGGATGACCTAGCTAGCGAGGCTAAAGAGTTGGGACTATTTAAGCCCTTACTTGTCGCATCTTTGTTCAAGGAAGAGATTCGCCGTCGAAAGTCGAATCGTCTTTTCGCCACAGCGGAACGTCTTGCCCTGGCTGGCGAGCCGATGTCCGAAGAAGAAGTCATGGCCGAAGTCCGCGCGGTTCGCGAAGAGCGCCGTTCCAGGCTTAAATAGCGATGCGAATTGTAGTCGATACAAATGTAGTCGTATCGGGACTGTTATTTGGCGGAGCTCCGCTCAAAGTGCTTCGAGCCGCTTCGTTGGGCATCGTGGATCTATTCACAAGTAATGCTCTCGTTGCAGAGTTTTCTGAGGTAATCGAGAGGCCGCATCTTGATCGTAAGTTTTCCGAGGCAAATGCAACGAGACGCCGATTGGTAAGCGACTATCAAGCGATCGTCACAGTAGTGAATGTCGCACCGCTAGCGGAGAGAGTTTCTCGCGATTTTGACGATGACGAAGTCCTGGCCTGTGCACTCGCTGCAGACTGCGAATTCATCGTAACCGGCGACAAAGACCTCTTGGTCCTTAGTGAATACAGAGGAATCCGTATCTTAAATCCCACTGACTTCTTAGCCGAGATCGAACTTTAAGCTATGGCTAATCAAACCGCCGCCTGGGACATGCAGAAATTCTTCTACAACGTCACCAAAGCCGGCGAGCACAAATACGCCAACCTCGTCCAGATCCAAAGGAATTGAACTGATGCAGTCTAATTCGAGATTGAGAGAAGTCCGTGGTTAAGCGTTCTGGCTACTAATTTATGCGTGAGATAGTTCTCAAAAAATTCTTTGAAGGCGAGGCAGATAGTGAAACTCTTGCGAGCGATCTGGCAGGCACCATCGAAACAAGCGGCACGTCATCGCATTACCGTATTGAGGACATGGACGGTGAGTTCGAGATAACCGGCAAACATCTTGTCAGTCTTTGCGATGCCGTGATTGAAGGAAAACTAGATCCAAGCCAACTCGAAACTATTGGCTTCTGTTTGGTTGCGTCGGATGCGTTTCATTGGGATACCGACGTCGGCGACGGAGAAATCATCGCTCAGACTTGTTTCGACTGGTCAGAACCGCGAATCAATTTTGCATTAACCCTCGATAACGTCAAGAAGTTTCGCGAACGGCTGATTATCGGCAAGAATGTTTTTGTCACACCCTGAATAATCATGGTGAATTGGTCACGAAGCTGGGAAGTCTTCATCGCGTAGCGATGGTTTGAATGTAGCCGTGGGTTTTAACCCACGGGATGGATGAAAACAGATCCTCGTCGCGTAGCGACGACTGACCATTGCGACGCGGATCCAATTGTCGCTGACGCGACGAGGTTATTTGGTTTGACGCACCGTGGGTTTTAACCCACGGCTACATTCACGGAAGACGAAACCGACGGAATAGCGAACGAGATGTGCCTGAAAGGCACGGATTTAATAGCGTCGGGAGAATCCCGACGATTACGACGGAACGATGATTGTGTCCCTGTAAGGGACAAATTGAAAGGACTGGGAATTCGTCCCTTACAGGGACGGAACGTATTGTTGATCCATAACGTCGGGTTTCACCCGACGCTATTAAATACGTCCCCTTCGGGGACAACTAATGCATAAATGGCTCAGACACTGTTTCAATCCTATTTTCACATCGTCTTCTCGACAAAAAATCGGTTTCGGTTCATCGAACCCGATATCGAAGATGAATTGTACGCCTACAACGGCGGTATTGTGCGAAACTACGACGGCAAGCTACTCAGTGCGGGCGGCGACTCTAATCATGGTCACTTACTTGTTTCGATGAGCAAAAATCACTTGGTTCCCACTTTAATCGGAGCCGTAAAACGAGATTCATCGAAATGGATCAAAACAAAAGGCGGTTTGCTTACGAAGTTCGGATGGCAAGACGGTTATTCGGCATTTTCAGTTGGGTACAGGGAAATACCCGCGGTAGAGAAATATATTGCAAATCAAAAGGAACATCATAAGAAGCAACTATTTGAAGACGAAATGCGAGGATTCTATCTGCGATATAAAATCGATTTCGACGAAAATTATGTTTGGGACTAATTCGTCCCTTTCAGGGACGGCAAATCAATAACGACCCGATCGTCGGGTTTCACCCGACGCTATTAACTGCGTCCCTTTCAGGGAATTCGTACCGAATCTCTAATGAGAACCGAAAGAGTATATGCACTGATCTTTGCGAGCGTCTATCCGCATTATGTGGAGAAGGCTTCGCGACACGGGCGGACCAGGGCGGAGCTTGACGAGGTTATTCGTTGGCTGACGGGTTATGCTACAGCGTCGGGGATCAGGCGTATGGATGATATGGTCGATGCAATGGCTTAAGAAAAAGAGGGAGAGAAATATGATGTTAAGAAAACTGCCTTTAGCGGTGATGTTGGGTGTAATGGTCGCGGTCGTGGCGGACGCTCAATTGGTGAATGGTACGAATATCAACAGCACGGACATGCTAATGAGTCGCGTGATCTTGTGCGCGAGTTTCAGAAAGTCGGGGAAGCCGCTTCCATCGACTTGTAAGACCGGATCGTCGAGCAAGCCGACCGGCACTTCGACGGCGAGCGGAGCAAAGTCTTCGACATCTGCAACTAAGTTAACAAAGACAGATTCGGGAAAATTTAAGGCGGTTGCGAGTGATGCTACATTCCAATCGTACGCGAACAGCAATGGCAGCACCGCCGCCGAGAAACAGCTTCTCTTGCAGATCGCAGCTAGCACGAAGACGCTTTTCGAAGAGCGCTATGCGGCCAAAGGTTGGAAGAACAATGTCGCCGGGGCGTTCGCCTTTTTCATTATCTCTAATATGACCGTCTATACAGGCACCGAACCTTCTGCCGCCTCGCAAGACGCACTTTTCGAGAGTCTGAATGCGATCATTGATCAGTCGCCCGGCTTCGCGTCGGCCCCGGATAAGGAAAAGCAAGCGTTGTATAACACTCTGATCGCATACAGCGGCCTCCCGCTGACGGTCTTTGCCGAGGGTGCTCAGCAACGTAACGCATCTCAGGTAGAAAAGGCCAGAACGCTCGCCGCCGGATACATTAAAATGCTATTGAAGGCCGATCCAGAGACCTTGCGGCCTTTGGTCAGCTAACCTATAAGCGGAGAGTTTTGATGAAAACCGAAAGAGTATATGCACTGATCTTTGGGAGCGTTTATCCGCACTATTTGAAGAAGGCGGAGACGAAGGGGCGGACGCGGGAAGAGCTTGATGAGGTCATTCGTTGGCTGACGGGTTATACGCAGGAGGGGTTGGAAAAGGTGATCGCTACCAAGGTCGATCTGCGTGACTTCTTCGGCAATGCCCCGAAGTTGAACCCGAACGCCGCCCTCATCAAAGGCACCGTCTGCGGCATCCGTGTCGAGGACATCGAAGACCCGCTAATGCAAAAGATCCGCTGGATGGATAAACTCATCGACGAACTCGCCAAGGGCAAAACGATGGAAAAGATATTACGAAGTTAGAAGGAGCAGTTAATGTATGGAGGAATCATTATGAACAACTTTGCGACATCGACCAGGAGTCTATTCACGGCCACGTTGCTGGCTGTGATTGCTATTGTGGGTTTAGCGTCAACGATCCGGGCCCAGCCCGGAAACGATTCGATCGTCGCCGGCGAAGGTGTTGGCCCGCTTGCGGTCGGAGCAAAAAAAGCCGTCATCTTACGCGAGTTTGGAGTTCCCGATGAGTCACGAAAGATCAAGTCAGCTAAGCCGGACACATACGCTGCATACTTTGCCAAAGGATTCGCCGTTGAGTATGTGAATGGGATCGTAACGGTTATCCACTTTATTGGAGATGCGTCGCTCTACGAGGATGGTAAGACCAAGTTTGCGGCATTCTTTGGACTGCCGGATAAAGGGCTTCGCTGGCGATCGAGCACTGCGGACGTGATGAAGGTCTATGGAACTCCGGTCAAGAGGAAGGATTTCAATGAATCCAAGACCGACGCGCCTCTCACCGATCTGACGTACTCCGATGCGATCTTCCGTTTCAAGATGGACCAACTGTTTCAAATCGACGTGATAAAGGCATCGAAGACCCCATAATGCAGAAGATTCGCGACATGGACAAACGCATCGACGAACTCGCCAAAGGCAAAAAGATGGAAAAGATCCTGCGGACAGCAGAGTAGATGAAGATGGTGGAAGAGAACCGACGATCATATCGACATATCATTTACGCCGTGATCTCCGTAGCGTGTCCATTTATCGCTTTCGGCTTGATCTCGCTTTATCAGGAATATGCCCATGAGTGGTTCTGGGAAGTGCAGAAGAAGCCTTGGCCGCTGGACGACGCGGATAAAAACGCAGTTGTGATGGGGGCAATTGCGATGGCTGTCGAGGCCGCACTGGCGGTTGTAGTCGGTCTGATTGTTGGGACAATGTTCGCTGCCTTAAGTCTGAAACGAAAGCTACGATTTATCAGCTTCGGCACGGCGGCCCTGCTCTTTAATCTCATTCCGCTTATTCCCGCTATTGCTCTCTTCCTATGGTCGAGAAACGGAATTTAGATTATGAGAAAGCTAATTGCCGCGATGAATATGACGGTTGATGGGTTTTGCGACCATACGGTGGGGATCGCGGATGATGAGATACATGAGCATTACACCGAGCTGTTGCGGAGTGCGGACATCGCTATTTACGGGCGGAAGACGTTTCAGCTGATGGAGTTTTGGCCGACTCTGCTTGCGAACCCGTCGGGGAATCGGGCGATGGATGACTTCGCGGTGGCGATGGACGATATTCACAAGATCGTCTATTCGCGAACGCTTGAGAGCACCGATTGGAAGACCGCAGAGCTGAAACGCGAGATCGTTCGAGACGAGATCGTCGAACTCAAGCAGCAAGCAGGCAAAGACATCTTAGTCGGCAGCCCGAGTATGATCATCCAGTTAGGGAATCTCGGTCTCGTCGATGAATACCAGCTTGGGATTCACCCAATAATTGTCGGCGACGGCTTACCGCTATTTAAGAGTGTTAATGATAGAATCGACATTAGGCTGTTGAAGACAAAAATATTCGGCTGTGGGGTGGTAATACACTATTATGAAACGTCGAAAGTAGCACTTTCTTAGTTTCGGCGAGATGATATAATTTTCTTGATGTGAAATAAATGTCAGTGATAACGGAAGTAGAAGAACTTGCACTTACACTCCCGGCATCGTATCGCGGGAAGCTTGCCGAGAAACTACTTCGTTCGCTGCCGTCTCCGGGTTGGGACGACGAAGATGATGCTATCGAGGAAGCACTTCGGCGTAGTCGGGAGATGGATGAAAATCCTGAAATGGCTATCTCGATAGAACAATTGGACGAGATGATAAAGAAGCGATTTCCTCAATGCGTGTCAGATTAGTCAGTAGAGTCTATTCCGACATTGAATCTGCAATGGGATATAACCTGCTCGAGGCGGGTGCGAAGTTCGCGACGGAATTTTCGAAGAGTTTAAGCGTTGCCGAGGAATAGTTGTGGAGCGTCCGCAATCTTACCCAATCGTCCGCGATGACATTCGCCGTATCAACTTTCGTCGGTTTGCGTTTCACATTTTGTATCAAATCGTCGACGACGGTTACGTAAAACTTCTTGTAGTTAAACACGACAGTCGCGATCCTGACTTTGGTCTTGATCGGTAAATACATTAAATGAAAGTTAATGATTTTGTAGTTAGATTCGCTAACGTTAACGGCACCGGTTCGGCGTCGGCTAATGCTCTGTTTACCAAGTCGGTGTTTCGGATGGGAATTCCGGTGACGCCGAAGAATATTTTTCCGTCGAATATCCAGGGACTGCCGACTTGGTACGAGGTGCGAGTTTCGGAAAAGGGATATCTCGGGCGTCGGGCGGGCATCGATATGATGATCGCGGTTAATCCGCAGTCGATGAAGAGGGACTACGCTGACGTGCATCCCGGCGGTTATTTTCTCTACGATAGTTCGAAACCGTTGCCGCCCGGATACGACCGCGAGGATATAACTCACCTCGGAATTCCGCTGATGGCTCTCTGCAACGCCGAGTATACCGATGCCCGACAACGGCAACTATTCAAGAATATCGTCTATATCGGAGCATTGTCAGCACTACTCGATATCGAATTTGCGGTACTCGAGGGAATGATCGGTGAGCAGTTCAAGGGCAAGGAAAAGCTGATCGAGCCAAATATCAGAGCACTCAACATCGGCGTCAATTACGTTCGCGAGCATTTTGACTGTCCGCTGGACATTCGTGTGGAGCGCCGTGATCTGCTTGGCGACAAGATCCTTTTCAGCGGTAATTCCGCGTGCGGCCTCGGGGCTGTATATGGAGGTGCGACGGTTGCCGGATGGTACCCTATCACACCGTCAACATCGGTTGTAGACGCATTCGGCAAATACGCGTCCAAGTACCGCGTTGACGCTGAGACCGGCAAACACAATTATGCCATTGTCCAGGCCGAGGACGAGCTGGCAGCGATCGGGATGGTCATCGGTGCGAGTTGGAACGGAGCTCGCTCGTTTACAGCGACTAGCGGGCCGGGCCTTTCGTTAATGAATGAGTTTTTGGGCCTCGCGTACTTCGCCGAGATACCGGCAGTACTGATCGACGTTCAGCGGACGGGCCCTTCGACCGGAATGCCGACGCGGACACAGCAATCTGACCTTTTGCTAGCGGCGTACGCTTCGCACGGCGATACAAAGCATCCATTGCTGTTGCCGGCGACACCAAAAGAGTGTTTCGAAATGACGGTGGACGCGTTTGACCTGACCGAACAACTTCAATCGCCCGTCATCGTTATGACAGACCTCGATCTTGGGATGAATGATTACATTACGGATCCGCTCGTCTGGGACGACTCGAGAAAGTATAAGCGCGGCAAGGTACTTGATGCCGCAGCTCTCGATGAGATCGAACGATACGGGCGATACCTCGATACCGAGGGCGATGGGGTGCCGTACCGGACCATTCCCGGAACGCATCCCACCAAAGGAGCATTTGTGGCGCGCGGTTCGTCGAGAGACGAATATGCGGTTTACACAGAGGACGGCGATGCCTATCGCCGCAATATGGATAGACTGAACGCGAAGTGGAACACCGCGAAAGAGATGGTTCCGCAGCCGGAATTCTTTCAGGATGCCAACTCATCTGAGTACGGCGTGATATTTTTCGGAACGTCGACCTACGCAGCGGAGGAGGCTATCGAACTCCTAAATAATGACGGAATCCACCTTGACTCTATGCGTGTCCGGGCTTTTCCATTCGGCAAAGCGTTCTGCGAGTTTGTCGAGGCACACGACGAGCTATTTGTGATCGAACAAAACCGCGATGCTCAATTTAAGAGCCTGATGATGATCGAACTCGGAGTTGACGCGTCTAAACTAATTTCCGTACTTAATTATGACGGAACGCCGATCACAGCCGAAGACATCTTGGAACAGATAAAGGGAAATTTGAAATAGCTAGAAATGACATACGTTAAACCATCATTCCGACATCCCGCATTGCCTAAGAACGATCTTGGGTACACCGTTAATTATTACGAGGGTTCGCTTTCGACGCTTTGCGCCGGGTGTGGACACGACGGTATCAGTGCCGCGATCGCTCAGGCCTGTTTTGAGACAAATGTAGAGCCGCACAAGGTGGCAAAGCTCTCAGGTATTGGCTGCTCGTCCAAGACACCCGCCTATTTTCTCTCCAATTCGCACGGGTTTAACTCGGTTCACGGACGTATGCCATCGGTCGCGACGGGTGCGAATCTCGCGAACCGCGATCTGATGTACTTTGGTGTTTCGGGCGATGGCGATACTGCGTCGATCGGAATGGGCCAATTCGTGCACGTGATCAGGCGAAACCTGAATATGGTCTATTTGGTGATGAACAACGGTTGCTACGGCCTGACCAAGGGCCAGGACAGTGCGACTGCTGACGCCGGGTCAAAGAGCAAAGCCGGAAGCGTAAACCTCTTTGAAGCGATCGATCTCGCCGGCCTCGCGATCGAGTTGGGGGCGACGTTCGTCGCACAGAGCTTTTCGGGTGACAAAACGCAATTGATTCCGTTGATCAAGGCGGCGATGAGCCATCCCGGATTCGCGTTCATTAATGTGATCAGCCCGTGCGTGACCTTTAATAACAACGCCGGATCGACGAAGTCGTACGATTACGTACGCGAACATATGGAGGCAACCGCTACCGTAGATTACGTCCAGCACCGGACGGTAATTACTGCGGATTACGACGAGGGAAGCGTCGAAGCAGTGCAGATGCACGACGGTTCGATGATCAGCCTGCACAAGCTTGACGAAAATTGGGACCCGTTGGACCGACTATCGGCGATCAACGCCGTACAGAACGCACGTGCGAAGGGCGAGATCCTGACCGGTCTTCTGTACGTCAACCCGGAAACGACCGACCTTCACGAAATGATACAAACCAATAAAAGTCCGCTTAATAAGCTGACCCAGAGTGATTTGTGCCCCGGGTCGAAAACTCTCGAGGCGATCAACGCGAGTCTGCGTTGACCTGTCGCGGATCGTAGTGATTTTCAGTTATTTAGCGAACCGTTGGACCATAGAGTTTGTCTTTCAAAACCTGGCAAACGGTTCGTTTTTAGGTTATTTTCGGAGAAAGGCGATGTACTCACTCTGATCTCGGGTCAAACCCGCAAACGTCGCAACCACCTCATCACCGGGCGTTACGATCGCGTATAAAGGCAAAGCTACGGTGCCGAAACGCTGTTCCTGCATCCGTTGAAATCCTTGATACGGTTCGCCATCACCGTCTGTATAGAGCCGGACACGAACGAATTTCTCGAGTTCCTTCCTGACTTCAGGCTTGGTGAACATATTCGCTTCCATCCAGCGGCAATTGGTACAAGTGTAACCGGTGTAGTCAACAAAAATTCTCTTGTTTTCGGACTTGGCTCGTTCTAATGCAGCCTGATAATCGTTGGTGATCCAGGTCAGTTCGCCGTTCTTGGAGGTTTCGCCCGACGACGATGTCACACTCTCCTTTGCGGGCGGCAAGAAGGACTCGATCTCGCCCAGACGCGCCCCAAAGAGACCGGTAAGCAGATAAAACGACATCGTGGTAAAGAGCAAAGCATTTAAGGCGCCTACGAGGCCGATATGCTTACTTTCGGAATCGTGTGCAAAGCGGAACACACCCAAAAGATAAAGCACTATCAGCACCGAGCATCCGATCCATCCAGCGATCACCACCTCGCGGGTAAAGATATTCCATCCCCACACCAAATCGACATTCGACAGAAACTTAAGTGCCGCACCGATCTCCAAAAAGCCCATTACGACCTTGACCGAGTTCATCCAACTACCGGAACGCGGCAGGCGGTGCATAAGGCGAGGAGCGACGGCCAAAACAAAGAAAGGCAATGCAAAAACCGTCGAAAACGCGAGCATTCCGGCGATCGGGTAAAACAGTTGTCCATTTGCCGCCGCAACCAGGATGGTGCCAACCAGCGGTGCGGTGCAAGTAAATGACGTAAGGGAAAACGTCAATCCCATCAGCAACAGACCGATGTATTTGCCGGACTCGTTCGAGCGGGTGATGCGGTCAAGCTTGGTCAACAATCCCGAAGGAATGCCGATGCTGTAGGCACCCAAAAGGCTGAAGGCAAACGCCAGGAATATGCCCGTGATCAGTAGATTGATGTACGGATTTGAGGCAAAACGATTAAGTCCTGCGGCACCAAAGATCAACGCCAATGCAACGCCCAGTCCAGTAAACGTAAGGATAATGCCGAGTGCGTAGATCAGGGCATCACGGATCGATCCGTAATGCGTGTCCGAACCGTGCTTTGTGAAATACGAGACCGTTATCGGTATCATTGGAAACACACACGGCGTCAATAGAGACAACGCTCCGAAGGTGATCGCCAGCCATATAAATCCCCAAAATGAACCATTTGTGATGTCTTGCTCCGCCGGCCTATTGGCACGGCCCGGCGAGGGTTCGGACACTTTCGTCTCCGGCACCATGGGCGCTCCGGTTGGTGCGACGGCACCCGGCTTTCCGCCCGTAACCGTAATCGGTGACGCGAGCTTTACAGTTTTTGGCGGGAGACAGAGCGTATCATTGCAGACCTGATATTTTACGGTGACGATCAGATCTTGCGGACCATCCTGAGCATTCTCGGTCACAGTAAACGGAATGGTAAACACGGCTTCGCCGCTATATGACTCAGTGTCAATGCCAAAATTCTGGTCAAACGTGGTCTTGGGCTTTGGTGCGGTGATCTTACCGATTTGAAAATATGCGTCGTCGAGCGTGATCTTGGTCGGTATCGGCCCGCCGCTGGCTTGGGTTACCGAGTACATCTTCCACGGCGACGCTATCACGGCCTTCAACTCAGCATCGCCTTTACCGCCGACCTTTATGCTCGCAGGTTCAACCTTTATGGTGATAGTGACCGGATCTTGTGCGAACACGGACGCCGTTAGTGTAAGAAACACAAATACATAAACGATCAGCTTGGCTGCGCCCCGAATGACCGATCGAATTGTGAGTACATCTCGTGTTTTGCTCATTCGAATATAATTTTACCGCGAAACGCGTAAAACTTCTGCTTTGATAACCCGAATTTATCGGCCATACACAGGATGATTATCTATTTCGAGCGTGGTTGATCGTGAATTTTGCGTTAAACTACCCGATGTATCTCAACAATAAAGGTGAACTAAATGACAGATAACGGTGGAATCTCACGGCGTGAAATGTTGCGAAACGCGGCATTAGGCAGTATCGGTCTGGGACTTTTGGGCGGAGCCAATGTATCTGCGGCGTCGAGCGACTCGTTACTCCAACGTTTGATCGAGGGAACTAAAGCGTTGAACAAGACAATGGTCGGCGTGCCTTTTGAAAAGCGTGACGTGGTCCGCGTCGCCATTGTCGGCACGGGACTGCGCGGCACAAGTATTTTGTCCGAATTCCTGCATTTGCCAAACGTTCGGATCACAGCTCTCTGTGACGTTGTGCAAACTAAGGTCGACCGAGCCAGGGTGATGGTCGAAAAGGCAGGACAGCCGACACCGGCGACCTTTGTCACAGGCGAACGCGGATATGAGGATCTGGTCAAACGGGACGACGTCGATTTTGTCTACATCGCGACACCCTGGGAGTGGCACACGCCGCAGGCTCTGGCCGCTATGAATGCCGGCAAACACACCGGCACCGAGGTTCCGTCTGCCTACACCCTCGAAGATTGCTGGAAGCTGGTCGATACATCCGAGAGAACTCGCCGACACTGTATGCTGATGGAAAATTGCTGCTACGACTATGATGAGTTGCTGGTGCTCAATATGGTCCGAGCCGGATTGCTCGGCGAGATCGTCCACGGCGAAGGCGCCTACAATCACGATCTGCGGGAAATACTATTTGAAACGCGAGACGAGGGACTTTGGCGTAGGCGTCATCACACACTTCGCGATAGCAATCTGTACCCGACGCACGGCCTCGGACCGGTCGCCAATTATATGGACATCAATCGGGGTGACAAGTTTGAGTATATGGTAGCGATGAATTCGGCCAGTCTGGGGCTGCAGCAATACCGCAAAGACCATTTGAAACCGGACGACCCGCGGCAGAAAGAGGTCTACAAGACGGGCGACTATAGCACTAACCTGATCAAGACGAACAAGGGCCGCACGATCCTCGTCCAACACAATGTTTCGTCACCTCGGCCATACGACCGCATCAACCTGATCCAGGGGACCAAGGGGATCTTTCGCGATTATCCGTCAAGGGTTTTTATAGACGGTCAGGAAGGCGGACACAAATGGCAGGACACAACGGCCTTCAAGGATAAATTTGAACACGACCTGTGGCGAAAGGAGGGTGAGGCGGCCAGAAAGCTCGGCGGACACGGAGGAATGGACTATATAATGTGCTACCGCCTGGCCGAATGTATGACAAAGGGCATCGCTCCTGACATCGACGTGTACGACGCTGCCGCGTGGTCGGCTCCTGGACCGTTGAGCGAGATCTCAAACGCCAAAGGGTCGATGCCGATCAAGTTTCCCGATTTTACACGCGGCCAGTGGCAAAAGAACCGTCTGTCGATACCATAAGTCTATTGTGGGTAGAGTTTCGCGTATCAGAACTGTGATGATTAGGGCTTTAGAGTGCCTTGGATTATTCATTAAACTTAGATAGATTGGAAACGGATTATCCGAGCTACCCAGATCTGACGTGTCGGTTACAAATATTAAAATGACCGCCCGATAACTTGGTTATCAGACGGTCTTTTTTTTATAACGACGTTAAAGTCGATACTTAGTTGTTAATTGGTGTGCCACTGGCCATCGTCATCACAGTTCCATCATCCGAAAGCATATCGTGGGCCAAACTGCTTGCCGGGTTATAATTAATGACACCGTTAGTCACGACCATAAAGTTACGCGTCCCTGTCTGGGTAACTCCCGAAGTTGTCGTCGGTCGTGCGGCTCCGTGGAATGTTGCCTGGTTTGTCGGCGAACTCGGACGACCTGCACCGGTAAACTCGTAACCGCTTTTTTTGGACCAGTCACCGGCGGTTGCCGGAGCTAGAGTGCTGTCAACAAGCGAGACTTGTGCGAGGGAATAGAACGCATTGGTCACGCCGGGATCGCCCGAGTAACTTCCGTTTCCGTAGGTCGATTGATAGGCTGCTTGGGCTCCGCTATAAGTTCTCAGCGTCGAGATCGCCGAGGATTCGTTCGCCGCACGCCTGGACGCTAGAAGGTTAGGGATAGCGATGGCCGCGATGATTCCGATAATGACTACCACGATGAGTAGTTCGATAAGAGAAAATCCTCTTTGATCTTTCATTTTTAGTTGCGTCTCCCGAAAATAACTATTCTTGGGCTGATGTGCCTTGTCGGGCAGAAGCTTTGCAATGTTTATGCCACAATGTGAGGGCGAACCCAAACAATCACTACGCTGTTTGTTTACAGTCACTTACAGGCAATAGAGGTGAGTAGCTCGTGACCGGCCGAGGTTGGCGATATAGACAATTTTTGGTCGTGACGGGAATGGGAGTTCCACCTTTTGTCACTTCCGGTCAACTGATTAAAAGAATTGTTAAAAGATGGAGGCGGCGATCGGAATCGAACCGATGAATAAAGGTTTTGCAGACCTCTGCCTTACCACTTGGCTACGCCGCCTTATAGAAAAGGATGAGGGCGGAAGAATATCGGATGAATAAGAAAAGTCTTACCTTCATCCTTCATCCTTCCGCCCTCATCCTTCAAAGAACTGGAGCGGGAGACGAGATTTGAACTCGCGACTTCGACCTTGGCAAGGTCGCGCTCTACCACTGAGCTACTCCCGCGTGGCAAATGATAATTTTAGCGAAACGACAAAAATTGTCAAGCTAACCGGCCACATTCGAGTTAATTTGTGACCGTAATGTTCTTAAGAAAGCTCCAATCGCCGCTCGGGCTTATCTTAACGTCGCCGATACGCTTTGTCGTTACGACTATATTAGCCGGATACCATAGCGGAAGAAGCGGCAATTCCGCACTGACATTGGCCCACGTCTTTCCGTATAGTTCCTTTGCTTTTGCTCGATCGATCGAATTTATGGCGTCCTCGACGTCCTTATCGACCTGAGCATTTACATATCGACTGCGGTTACAACACGCAACTGAGCCACCCGGGATCTTAGTCGAACTGAAAAGATCACGTAAGAAGATCGGATCCTGATTGCCGCCGACCCAGATCCCGGTGTACATCTGGAATTGGCCTTGGGCCAGTTGCTGGCGGATCGTACCGACCTCGAGAGTCTCGATCTGTACATTGAGGCCAATATCCGTCAATGAGCTTTGGATAACCTGAGCGTACTGATTGACCGCAAGATTGCCGGATCCATACTTGAAGACGATCGGTTCATTCTTGTATCCCGCGTCCTGCAAGAGTTGCTTGGCTTTGGCGATGTCATACTTGTATTCCGTGCCCGACGTATAGGCCCAAGACTGGGTCGGAAGTATCGAGTTTGCGACCTTTGCTTGGTCGAACAATAACTCGCTAACGATCTTCTGCCGGTCGATGGCATAGCCGATGGCTTGCCGGATCTTCGGGTTATTGAGCGGTGGTGTCTGAGTGTTGAACACCAGATACTGGATATTAGATCCGTCTGTCTGCTCGACCTTGAGATTCGGGCTATTTCCGAGCGATCTGAGCGTATCAGGCGGCAGATTGGACGGATTTGCGGCAATGTCTACACCGCCTGTCTGCAGTTCCGCCTGGAGCGAGTTAGCGTCGGTTACGGTTTTGACTCGTAGTTTCTGGATCTTTGGGGCACCTTCCCAATATTCAGGGTTCGCCGCAAGTTCTACAATGTTTTGTGATGCGTCAAAACTGACAAATTTGAACGGACCCGATCCGATCGGCGTGTCTTTTAACTGGGCCACCGTGCCGGTTGGAACGATGGGGATCGCCACCAGATTCGCCAGCAATTGATTGCGCAACGCCGGACGCGTCACCTTAAACACTACGGTAAACGGGTCAGGAGTTTCGATCGATGAAATGTGAGCGACGCGCTTGGTTTTAGGTTCCTCTTTGGGTGTTGGGGCACTTTTTGTATCCGTGTTGCCGTTGGGAGTGGGCGTTGCGGCCACTTTGGACGCGTCTAACGGGTCGGCCGGAACAGTATCAAAAAAGGCCCCGGACTTGAAACTCTCACTTCGAAATAGCTCGTCAAACGTATATTTAACATCTGCCGATGTAAACGCTTGGCCATTATGAAATTTAACTCCGTCGTGGAGCTTAAATGTAATGGTCATTCCGTCGGGCGACGTGATTATTTCCTTTGCAAGTTCGCCAACGTAGTCAAAATTTGCGTCTTTCTTAACCAGTGAGTTAAAGATCAGATTCCTGATCCGGTCTGCCGACGCGTCAGGAGGGGTTACTGTCGTAAGCGTATCAAACGACGAAAACTTCTCAGGCAATGCGACAGTCACATACTCAGCATCGCGCTTGCGGCACGAAAGAGACATCGACAGCACGATCGTCACAACGGTCAAAAACAAAATAGTTCTTCGCAAATTAATATCTCCTTGATTCAGGCCGATATCCGCTCATTGAAGGCAGCGATATCGGCTGAAATTTCATCTATACGGTCAATGTCGAATTCGGATGCGGGAACCAGTTGCGCCTTAAGTCCCTCAATACGTTCGATCGCTGAGTCAATACGCTCTTCGGCTATCTCACCGGTTTCGACCGCATTCAAGACCGCCTCAAATCCTTCTAAGATCGCATTTTCGCCGGCGCAGATCGCGAGCATATCGGCACCCGCCCGGATGGCCAATTTACAGGCCTCACCGACCCCGTAATTTTTAACTATCGCCCCCATCTCAAGATCGTCCGTTATCGTAAGCCCACTAAATTTGAGCTCGCCGCGAAGCAATGTTGTAAGGAAGTTAAAACTCAATGAGGACGGTAAAAGTTTGCCATCTTGGCCGGTTTCCTGCAAGTCAACCTCAGGAAAGCACGCGTGCGCGGCCATAACCGCGTGAACTTGACCGCCGGCGAAAAGCTCGCGGTACGGATAAAGGTCAATGCCGAACAGTTCGTCTCGGCTGATATCGACCACCGGCAGTTCTTCGTGCGAATCTACGGTCGCTGCTCCAAGTCCGGGGAAATGCTTGAGACACCCGATGATGCCTTTGTCTTGCATTTGATTCAAAAACCCTCCGGCAAGCTCGACAACATCCTCTTTCGAGCGGCCGAACGGCCTTGTAAATAGGCCGTTTGATGACCCCGAACGGCGTTCGTCAACAACATCAACGACCGGGGCAAAATTCATATTGAAACCAAGGATCGAGATCAACTCTGCGATCAGCGAAGCCATTTGGGCCGCTTCTACGGCGGAGCGGATCCGTCCGGCCGCCGACATTGGCGTAACGATCCGTCGAAGTCGATCGACCGTTCCGCCTTCCTGGTCAAGGCTGATGAAAGGCGCGATCGGCGAGACGTGGCGAATTGCGTCATTGAGCGTGCGAGTTTGTTGAGCGTCGCGAATATTGCGGGCGAAAAGACAAATACCGCCCGGTGCGACACTGGCAAGAAAGTCCCGTGTCGCATCGTCCATCTCAGGTCCCGCGATACCGATAAAGAATAATTGTCCGACCTTTTGCCGTATCGGCAGATCGCTAAGTTGATTGATCATCGATATTCCAACAAAGCCTCAAAACCTTGAGTTTATCAATTAGGAACCGCATAATAAAGCGGCTAAAGTTCAACGATATGACCGAAGACTTTTATTGCGATAGTGTACTGAGCGGCAAAACCGACGTTCGACGCATACGTGAGACAGAGAATGTGTTGGCGTTTCACCACACGCGGCCGTTTTGGGAAACGCATATTGTCGTTATTCCGAAACGTCATATTTCGTCATTCCTCAGTTTGGAAGAAAGTGATAACGCGATCGTGATCGAGATGCTCGCAGTGATCCGCGAAGTTGCGGCAGAGGTCGTGGAACAACTCGGTGCTGCTCGCGTCCTGACCAATATGGGCAATTATCAGGATTCAAAACATCTCCATTTTCACGTCTATTCCGGCGAACGCCTGCGTCCGGACCAGACTATTTGAAATAACTCGCGGCTTCGAGTGTCTTGTTGACTTTTGAATTGGTGACAGAATACGTAAAGCCCTTCTGGATAGAATACGCTCCAACCTCGCCCTTGCTTGTGATCGCAATGAAACCCACCTGAAACTTCTCGGCTTTCTTGCGGTCGCGATCGACGATACGGCGGACCGCCTCAGCACAAGCTTTCTCAGGTGTGTACCCGAATCGCATTAATTCGACGATCAGGTGAGTACCGCAGATCCGCACGACCTCTTCGCCGACGCCCGAACTTGTTGCCGCTCCGACCTTATTGTCGACAAAAAGTCCGGCCCCGATCACCGGCGAATCGCCGACGCGGCCGTGCATCTTAAATGCCATACCGCTCGTCGTACAAGCTCCCGAAAGATTTCCGTCAGCGTCGAGAGCGATCGTCCCCATCGTATCGTGGTTTACCGAGCCATCGTCAAACATTAATGGTGTTGATGGTCCCTTCGTACGATTTGGAGTGTTTTCGATATTAACGACCGGACTGTATTCTGATTTTTTCAGCCATTCTTTCCACGCTTTGTCCGCGTCCGGAGATAGCCGATACGGCATTTTTTCAAATCCGTTTTCGACTGCAAACTGCAGTGCCCCGTCACCGGCGAGAATTACGTGTTCGGTCTTTTCCATTATACGGCGAGCGACCGAAATGGGATTTTTGATCTGCTGCAGATACAGGACGCTGCCGCAATTGGATCGGTGATCCATTATTGAAGCATCGAGCGTTACAAAACCGTCGCGGTCGGGAAACGCATCAAGCCCGACGCAGCAACTCACCTCGTCCTCCGCCGATCGAGCGGCCTGTTCGACTGCGTCAAGTGCCGTGCCCTTTTTCTCAAGCACCTTCCACGCGGCTGCATTAGCACGGATCCCACTATCCCAGGTCGAGACGACAACGGGCTTAGCGTATAGCTTTCGTTTAGAGGTCTGGGCTGATGACTGCGATGCAGCCAACAGCGGTAAACCGATCGCTGCAGCCTTGAGAAAATCACGTCGATTTGGAGAATTCATACGCGAATAATAGTAGGTTTCCATTCGGATTCAAAGTTGTGCGAACTTGTATATCTGTAGAAGTTGGATTAGATTTTTCAAACACAACACCATTGGGAATATCCCGCGATGCAGGAGATCAGGCTGACCGATATGTATAGGCGTTCCATCAAACTCGCCTTTGGTGGCATAATGATCCTGATCGCATCACAATTTGCACTATCGCAGCCGGCGTGTAGCGGAAAGGCTATGTTTACCGAACCCGTTTGTATCGGCAACACCCTTTCCAAAGACGAAAACGCACTATTCGACCTGGTCAATAAGTATCGTGTTGCTAACGGCCAACCGGCCGTAAAACTCTCAAGCCGTCTGAGTGTTGTGGCAAATAGACGAATGCTCGACGTCAAACAAAATATGCGGGTCCTGACGCACAGTTGGAGCAATTGTCCTTATGATAAAAGGGACAACAAGACCTGGCCGTGCGTGACGGCAGCACCGCAGCGTCTGAATTCGGGCTACATCGGCGAAGGCTACCAAACTCTCTATCGGACTACGACCGGAGCGGCCTTACCTGGGGCGGCACTTGAAACCTGGCGAAAGAGTTCGTTACACAACTCGATCATCCTTAACCTTTCGCCGTTCAAGGATTATCCGTGGGATGAGCTTGGGGTGGCGATCGACGGGCAGTTCGCCGCATTGTGGTTTGGAACGATGACCGGCGGCGGCATTATGGCGAGTGAGGGTGAGGGACTCGGAGTTGATCTTGACAAGACCATCAGCGGAATCTCGAAACTGCTGCCCGTTGGTTCGGTATCTTCAAGTCTGGCGGGCGGTAAATGGCAGGGAACCACCGCTGATAAGTCGCTGAAAGTCGAAATCTTCGGCGTCCCCAAAGAGGTGTCGGAGATCAATGTCCGGCTGTCGATCAAACTCGCCGCCAACGGCAAACTAAGTCCGGCAAATCGCAAAATAATGCTAATGCTTCTCGGAAACGTTTTTCCACGTTGGACCGAGCGTGAAATATGGCTTGACCGCACTTTGGCAGTGATCGCCGCGGATCGCAAAGCAACGCGAACTCAGATCATTGAGAAAAATGCCATCGAGGTTCAAGGTTCGGCAGGAAATAGTCTTAATTTCGCGATCAGGCCGTTAAGCAAACCGGCGGCGATCGAGATTTTCTAGATGGTTTTAGATGATCCGGGCTTTCACCTTCGCAAGAATTGATTTTGCCTCTAAGGGATCTAGTCCATCGACGTCCAAGGACCGCAATTCATCGATCGCACTCTCATTGGACACGGCGAACAGGGAAGCTTGAGCTACGGCGTGGCCGGCAGCGGCTTTCGCAAGTCCGGTTTTGCTTTCGTCGGCAAATACGGCGAGTTCGTACTGCTCGAGTTTCGTCAAAACGACCTTTGCACGTTCGATGACCGTTCCCGGCAAGCCCGCAAGTCGTGCGACGGCGATCCCATACGATTTCGAAGCCTTACCCGGCTGCAATTTGTGAAAGAATACGACTTCGCCGTCCTTTTCGGAGGCAGTGATCTGATAATTTTTCGCTCCGGGCAGGTTTTCTGCCAGTTCCGTTAGTTCGTGATAATGAGTCGCGAACAGGGTTTTGGCGGAGTGCTCAGGAGAGTTGTGCAGATACTCGGCAACCGCCCACGCTATCGATAATCCGTCGAAAGTCGATGTACCGCGGCCGATCTCGTCCAATAGGATCAGGCTCCGCGATGTCGCGTTATGGAGGATCGCTGCTGTTTCGGTCATCTCGACCATAAAAGTCGAACGGCCCGACGCGAGATCGTCCGAGGCACCGACGCGCGTCCAGACCCGATCAATGATCGGCAGCTTTGCTGATGCCGCAGGAACGAACGAGCCGATCTGAGCAAGGATCTGAATGAGGGCGATCTGACGCAGGATCGTCGATTTGCCGCCCATATTGGCACCGGTTATGATCAAAAGTCGATCGGTCGAGTTATTCATCAACACATCATTCGGGATGAACGACTCCTTGATAAAAGCCTCGACAACAGGATGACGGCCGTTCTTGATCTCGATGTGATCGCCATCGTGCAGTACGGGTTCGACATAATTTAGTCGGTCGGCCGTCTCAGCCAGCGAACCGAGAGCATCGAGCGTCGCGAGGGCTCGGGCGGTCGATTGTAATTTGCGTGTTTCCGAACAAACTCTTGTTCGAACATCCTGAAACAGCTCGGCCTCGAGCCTGATGATACGCTCATCGGCACCGAGCACCTTTCGCTCCCATTCCTTTAGTTGCTCCGTCGTATAACGCTCGGCATTGGCCAGCGTCTGGCGTCGCTCATAATCGTCGGGAACGCGATCAAGATTAGCCTTGGATATCTCGATGTAATAACCAAAGACATTGTTAAAACGCACTTTAAGGGTCGATATACCGCTTCGGACGCGTTCCCGCTCTTCAAAGCCGGCGATAGTCTGCTTGGCCGATGTCGACACTGACCGGAGATCATCAAGTTCGGCGTTAAAGCCGGAACGTATAACACCGCCGTCATTTAGATTGACCGGCGGTTCGTCGCTGATCGATGTTGAGATCAGTTGGCGGACCTCCGGCAGTTCGAAGATATTCTCCGCCAAAACCTGCAACAGCAATGAACGGGCATCGCCCAAGACCTCATTTATCCTCGGAGCTTGAGTAATAGAGCGGTTCAATGCGATCAGGTCGCGCGGTGACGCGGTGCCGAGATTAAGTCGCCCGATCAGGCGCTCAAGGTCGCTTACATCCTTTAGCAAAAAGCGCAGTTTGTCCCGAAAGATCGGGTCACGCAGTTCGCTCACCGCGGCTAGACGAGTTTGTATCTCACTTCGCTTGAGGGACGGCCGCAAAAGCCATTGACGCAAGAGCCGCGAGCCCATTCCGGTAATGTTTTGGTCGATCACATCAAATAGCGTGCGTTTGTCTTTTTCGCCACGAGTGTCGACGATCTCAAGATTTCGCAAGGTAACGGCGTCAAGCACCATCGAGTCGGATGCCTCGAAATAACTGATCTCAGTGATGTGTCCGGCCGTCGCCCGCTGTGTGTCGTGTGCATATTTTAGACAGGCACCGGCCGCCCTTATCGCCTCAATTCGATCGGCAAGCCCATACCCGGTGAGCTCTTTGACACCGAATTGCTCTTTCAAAAGCCGTTCGGACTCGACCGCGTCAAAATCGAGATCGTTGACGGCCGTCAGCGTAAATTGCGTACCACCGATCGGTCGTGTTCGATCATCTGAAAAGAGTGAGGTCTCCGCATTTGCGTCGAATGCCGCCGTCACGCTCGATCTGAGCGACGCCGGAAAGATCAGCTCTCGCGGTGAAATTGAATTGATCTCGTCACAGACCTTTTGCCAACTGTCGTGGGCGGTGATCTGGGTTACGGTAAAGTGCCCGGCGGAAAGCTCTAAAAAGGCCGCTGCAAACGAATCACCGCTGCCGCACACTGAGGCAAGATAGACGGTCTCTTTTGATTCGACAAGCTGTGGATCGATCGCCGTGCCCGGCGTGATAACGCGGACGACCTCACGCTTGACCAGTTTTACACCTTTTCCGGCCTCTTCCGTTTGGTCGCAGATCGCCACTCGGTAGCCGCGGCGGACAAGTCGGGCAATGTAGTTTGATGCCGCGTGATGCGGAACACCGCACATCGGAACAGGGTTTGGGGAATCCTTGTGACGGGCAGTCAGCGTGATCTCGAGTTCGCGGGAGGCAAGTATCGCATCCTCGTTGAACATCTCGTAGAAATCGCCGAGCCGAAAGAACAAAATAGTTCCCGGATAGAGTTTCTTGATATCCAGATATTGCCGAAGCATCGGCGTCACATTTTCCATGGTAAATAAGAGTAAAAGTTTATCGAAAAGACCCCGGAAATCAAAACGATTGTTTCCAAACAGTTCATTTTTTGGTATTATTTGCGTTTGCATTATGGCGGAGTATTCGCAAAAATATTAGGTACTTGTGCGGATCGTTCACCGCTATAGCCTGTAAAGCCTTTCTACAGCAGTTTTTTGGAAGGCACACATCATGTTGCATAAAATATCGATCATTTCGATCCTATTGATCATAACTGGCGTGACGGCCGTGTTCGCACAAACGCCGTCGGCACAGACCGTTGCGGCAGTCTCAGCGGACGCTCGTGACGACCGTTATCGCATCGGTTATCAGGATGTTTTGAATATTCAGGTCTTCAGGCATCCGGAACTCGGGATCGAAGCTACGGTCAATCCTAACGGAATGATCTATCTCTTTCGATTAGAAGAGCCGATCGTCGCGGTCTGCAAGACCGAGCGTGAATTGGCACGCGATATCGAAAACGCTTATAAGGTCAAATACCTTAAGAACCCGCAGGTAAATGTCATTGTTCGCGAGCAGAAATCTCAGGCAATGTCTGTGATCGGTGCGGTCGAGAAGCCGGGCAAATACTTTGTCAGCAAGCGCGTGCATTTACTTGAGTTGATCGCTCTGGCCGGTGGCCCGAATAAAGAGTCCGGCACTCGCGTAATGGTCGCCCGCACCGGCAGCACATCCAACTGTCGTATGCCCGACTCTGTCGTAAGCGATGACGTTACGGTGCTCGGTTTTAAGATGCGTGAGATCCAAGAGGGCAAACGTATGCTCTGGATGCAGCCTGGAGATATCGTATCGGTGCTCGATGCGGATATGGTCTATGTTTACGGCAATGTGATCAAACCCGGCGAGGTCAAATTTCGTGAACCTATTACCCTGAGGCAGGCGATCGCGTCTTCACAGGGACTAAAACCGGCGACCGACAAGAGCGTTGTTAGAGTGCTGCGGCAGATCCCTGACAGCATCGAGCGCAAAGAGCTAATATACAATCTTTCCGAGATCGACAAAGGACGGGGCTCGGACCCTTACCTCGAACCGAACGACATCGTGGCTGTTTCAAAGGACAGCACCAAAGCGATCTTGAACGGAGTCGTAACAACATTTACTAACGGGCTCCCGACGATCCTCTCACGGGGAATTCCGATCCCCTAAAAATCATATGAAAGAACCACGCGGGATAATGAAGTCACCGTCAGGCGAAACCACTGACCTCGAACGATCGTTCGAGGTCCCGATCGCGCCCGCCGGTCGTTACCCGGCATACCGTGACGGCGGCGGGTCTGAAGGCTTCCAATTGATGGACTATTGGCGGGCGATCAGAAAACGATTGTGGCTGATCATCGGCATTACGGTTCTGATCACGACGCTGACGGCGATCTATATGGCCCGCAAGCCTAATATCTATCAGGCGCGTGCGGTCGTGCAGGTCGATATGGAACAGACCAACCCTGATCTGGTGACAGCCGACCGAGCCCGGCCGATGGCTGCGAGCGACCCGTCGTATTTCAACACCCAGCTTCAGTTGTTAGGCAGCGAGGGCTTGCTCCGACGTGTGATCAAGGAGCACAACCTAGACGCTAATAAGGAGTTTCAGCAGGCTAAGAATGATGGATCGGTGTCGCCCTGGAGGTCCTTGCTGCGTTCCGTGGGACTTGCGAGTGACGATACGAAAAAGGACACCGGCACACCGGAATTATCCGCCAATTCGACGCTGGCGACCTCAGATGAGATCGCCGAAGCAGTTCGGCTTACGCCATTTGTGGAACTTGTGCGAAAGAATCTCGGTGTAGAACCGGTTCGTGAGGCCCGTGCCACCGTTAAGGACACGCGACTGATCGAGATATCGTTTCGTGGTACCAATCCTGAACTCGCTGCATTTGTAGTAAATGCTATTGCCGAAACATTTACGAATCAGAACCAGGAAAAGCGTTCGGGCACGAGTCGAAAGACCAACGATTTTCTGCAGGAGCGGATCGCGAACCTGCAATCGGACATTAAATCGGATGAGGAAAAGTTAGTTCAAATGACCCAGCAAGAGGGAATTTTGAAAACTGATGGCGAAACCACACTCGTTCTCGATAGATTGTCCGGACTAAATAAACAACTGCTCGATGCAGAGAATGAACGCAAAAATGCCGAGGCAAATTATGTAACTGTCAGCAATAACCCGGAACGGGTGAAGGCTTTGGCGGAGCAGGAAATGACCCGGTTTATCACTGAGCAGGAAAACACAATTCGACTTCAGCAGTCGGACCTTCAAAAGAAGATCGCGGACCTCCGCCAGACTCGTGAGTTGAGATTGCAGGAGTATCAAGAGGGAGCGGCGGAGATCAAGGAGATCGACGTTCAGATCCGGAGTTACGAAGACTCGATCGACAAGTTACTCGGCCGATTTCGCGGCGATCTCGACGCATTCAGACAACGAACGACGAAGACGATCCTAGAGAATCTTAAAACCACATATTTGCGGGCACGCGACCGCGAGGAAAAGATCCGCATTGACTTCAACCGTCAGTACAATGAAGCTCAGGGACAAAACCAAGGTGCCGTAAGCCTCAAGATCCTGCAGCAAACCATCGACACCAACAAGGGTTTTCTGGAAAATCTGCGAAAGCAGATGAGCGGAAATGACGTCGCGGCGCAGGGAACTGACAATAATATCAGCGTTACCGAGATCGCCATTCCGCCGGACATCGCTGTTTCGCCACGCCGAATGACGACGGTTGCTGCTGCACTTTTCCTTTCCACTTTATTCGGTATGGGGTTGGCATTGTTCCTGGAGTACCTGGACGACACGATCCGGACTACCGAAGAGATCGAAAATTACCTACAACTGCCGGCACTGGCAGCGATCCCGACATTCGAGCCTTCGACAAAACGGCGTCTGGCACTTGTCGGATCCGAAGAAGCGGAACAGGAGAGGGCCAATTCGGAGCTCTTGATCTACGCCGACTCGCGCTCAGCTTTGGCTGAGGCATATCGACAATTGCGAACGTCGATCCTATTGTCGACGGCGGGTCACGCTCCAAAATCGCTGCTTATCACATCGAGTCTGCCGTCTGAGGGTAAGACAACAACGGCGACCAACACCGCGATCAGCCTTGCCCAGACCGGCGGCAAAGTGCTCATAATCGACGCCGATATGCGTCGCCCGAGACTGCACGCGGTCTTTAATATCAGCAACGGCGAAGGACTTAGTACTTTGCTTTCGAGCGAATTGAGCGATGCTGAAACGCTTGCGGTCATTAAGCAAGACCCGAACACCAAACTGCATCTTCTGACGTCCGGCCCGATACCGCCAAATCCGGCTGAGTTGATCGGATCCGACCAGATGTCGAATCTGTTGAAATTCCTGTCTAAGGAATTTACCCACGTTGTTATCGATTCGCCGCCGATCGCGTCGTTTACTGACGGCGTATTGATCGCGTCGATGGTCGATGGAGTGATACTCGTCGTACACGCCGGCAAGAGCTCCAGGCAGGTTATCCGCAGATCGAGGCAGTTGCTGAATGATATCGGAGCGAAGATTTTTGGCGTAGTTCTAAACAACGCTAATTTGCGTTCGCAGGACAATTATTATTACTCGCAGAGCTATTATCGCTCGAATACTGAAAGCACTGACGACGAAGACGCGTAAGGGCACTTTGAAGCGTTAGACCACTAATGAGCAATATCACGAGAGTATTGGTAACGGGTGCAGGCGGATTTATCGGCAGCCACCTCGTAAAATATCTTAAGGAAAAGGGTTACTGGGTTCGCGGCGTTGATATTAAGCGTCCGGAGTTTGCGGAGACGGCCGCGGACGAATTCCTTGACCTCGATCTGCGGCGTTGGGAAAACTGTCTTGCTGCCACAGAGGGAATCGACGAGGTATATGCACTCGCAGCGGATATGGGCGGTATGGGCTTTATTTCCGCTCATCACGCTCAGATCCTTTACAACAATTCGCTTATAAATCTCCACACGCTCGAAGCCGCGCGCGAAAATGGTGCATCACGATACCTGTACACCAGTTCCGCTTGCGTCTATCCGGAACATTTGCAGGAAGATGCCAACGTCGTGCCGTTGAAAGAGACAGATGTTTACCCTGCGTATCCGCAAGACGCGTACGGCTGGGAAAAGCTTATCTCCGAGCGTTTGTGTATGCACTATCGTGATGACTACGGTATCGAGACCAGAACCGTGCGTTTTCATAATATTTTTGGCGAAGACGGCACGTGGGACGGCGGTCGTGAAAAGGTCCCGGCGGCAATGTGCCGTAAGATCGCACGGGCAAAACTGCTCGGTGACCCAAATGTCGAGATCTGGGGCGACGGCGAACAAACACGCTCGTTCTGCTACATTGCAGATTGTGTCGAAGGAATCTATCGTCTAATGCGTTCGGATCACTTTGAGCCGATAAATCTCGGTCAGGACCGAATGGTGTCGATCAATGAGTTGGCGGACATTGTCTCGGCAATTGCAGGTGTCGAAATTACCAAAAAGCACATAGACGGTCCCCAAGGCGTGCGCGGACGAAATTCGGATAATACGACCCTGCGTGAAGTGCTTCAATGGGAACCACAGATAACGCTCGAGGACGGACTGGCTATAACATACCGTTGGATCGAGGATCAGGTCAGGGCAGACCTCACTGAAAAAGGGCAACTCGGTTCGTCAACAGCCAATTAAGCTTAAATTTACGAGCTGACGAGCCACAGTTTTCAACTGCTACTAGGGTTTTGATTTGGCGAGTGACTAATGACCGTCGGGGCAGTGTATCGCATTGGCCCGGCTTTTGATATAGATGAACCTTTCGGATAAAAGGATATTTGTCGCGGGTTCGACCGGAATGGTCGGTAGTGCCGTGTGTCGTGAACTCGACCGTCGGGGATACGGCCACGTTCTAAAAACAAATTCGTCCGAACTCGACCTGATCGCGCAATCCGCAGTAAACGACTATTTTTTCCGTGAACGACCGCAGGTCGTAATACTGGCAGCCGCAAAAGTTGGGGGAATACTCGCCAATAACACCTTTCGAGCCGAATTTATTTACAACAACTTGATGATCGAGGCGAATATCATCAATGCCGCATTTAGACACGGGGCGGAAAAGTTGATCTTTCTCGGCAGCTCTTGCATTTATCCGAAAATGGCCGACCAGCCAATGACTGAGGAAGCATTGCTGACAGGCCCGCTCGAATTTACAAACGAGCCATACGCGATCGCCAAGATAGCCGGAATCAAGTTATGCGAGA
Organism: Chloracidobacterium sp.; assembly: GCA_016720705.1. NCBI lineage: Bacteria > Pseudomonadati > Acidobacteriota > Blastocatellia > Chloracidobacteriales > Chloracidobacteriaceae > Chloracidobacterium > Chloracidobacterium sp. The sequence continues at coordinate 411,288 of JADKKB010000001.1, forward strand.
GCTATTATCGGCAATACGGCTGTAATTTCATTTCCGCTATGCCTACCAATCTTTACGGCGAGCGGGACAATTTCGATCTGAATACCTCGCACGTCATTCCCGCATTGATACGTAAGTTTCACGAGGCAAAAATGAGCGGTGCGGCCGATGTGACGGCATGGGGAACCGGAGAGCCGATGCGCGAGTTTTTGTACGTCGACGACCTCGCTGAGGCGGTCGTGTTTATGATGGAGAATGTCGGCGCGGTGGACCTTTATGATAAAGGCATTTCGCACTTAAATGTTGGGTCGGGCCAAGACCTCCGGATCAGTGACCTCGCCGAAAGGATCCGCACGGTTGTCGGATTTGAGGGAGTTATCAAATTCGATACATCAAAGCCGGACGGCACGCCGCGTAAGCTGATGAGTGTCGACCGGATCGAAAAGCTTGGATGGAAGCATACTACTACCATCGGCGATGGGCTTGAGCGAACATATCGTTGGTTTATCGAAAATTGTTGTAAATGATCAAATTCGCGATACTTAGATCAGATGAAAAAAGCACTAATTACAGGAATAACCGGCCAAGACGGCAGCTATCTAACCGAGATTCTGCTCGCGAAGGGCTATGAGGTTCACGGCATCATCCGTAAATCCAGTTCGTTCAACACGGCACGCATAGACCACCTGTATCGGGATCCTGAGATCCTCGACAAAACGCTATTCTTGCATTATGGCGATCTGATCGATCCGAGTAGCCTTAATCGGCTACTTGAAAAGATCGAACCCGACGAGATCTATAATCTCGCGGCTCAGAGTCACGTAAAGGTTTCATTCGACGTGCCGGACTACACCGCGCAGGTCGATGCTCTTGGAACGCTGAGATTTCTTGACGCGATCCGGGAGACCGGTCTTCGCCGCGTGAAATTCTACCAAGCATCGACTTCGGAACTATTCGGAAAGGTACAGGAAGTTCCGCAAAAGGAGACAACGCCATTTTATCCACGGTCACCGTATGGCGTCGCAAAGCTCTTTGCGTACTGGACGATCGTCAATTATCGCGAGGCATACGGTATCTTTGCCAGCAACGGAATTCTTTTTAACCACGAATCGCCACGTCGCGGTAACACCTTTGTTACCAAAAAGATAACGCGTGAGATCTCACGTATTATCTCAGGTAATAGCGATCGCCTCATACTTGGAAATCTAGAAGCGAAACGCGATTGGGGATTTGCTCCGGAATATTGCGAGGGAATGTGGCAGATCCTGCAACAAGACGATCCCGATGATTTTGTTCTAGCAACCGGTGAGACTCATTCGGTGCGTGAATTTGTCGAAATGGCATTTTCGTGCGCCGGTATCGAGATCGGATGGAGCGGAACCGGTGCTGATGAAAAGGGTATTGTGCGTCACGTGGATAAGGCAAAAGTAAGTGAGCAACTTGGTTCGGACAATATCACGATCAAGACAGATGACGTGTTGGTGTGTCTTAGCGATTCGTATCTTCGCCCGACCGAGGTCGACCTTTTGATCGGTGATGCCTCAAAGGCCCGTGAAGCATTCGGATGGATACCGCAAACGGACTTTCAACATCTGGTTAAGATAATGGTCGACGCAGATTGTGCTGAGATGCGCGGCCCGGGATCGCATTTTTAGGCCGAAAATGGGTAATGTCAGGGTCGAGATCATCACTCCCGTATTCAATCGCTGCGAAGACACACTGAGGTGCCTCCGCAGTATTGCCAATTGTGATCTCGAGGGCATAGATGCTCACATGATAATTGTTGACGATGGGTCTACCGACGCTACGGCAGAACGCGTTAAAGAGGCATTTCCGGACGTGGAGATCGTTAGGGGCGACGGAACGCTTTGGTACACCGGCGGCACCAATCTTGGCCTTGAATCGGCCCTACGGCATAACCCGGACTATATCCTCGCAATCAACAATGATCAAGTATTTGACGGAAATTGCATTCGACGAATGGTGGAATGTGCGGAGCGGTATCCTCGGTCCGTGGTAGGCTCTCTGCTGTGTGAGTGGGATGTACCGCACAAGATCTTTCAGGTCTCGCCGCGTTGGGAACTGATGTCGGGTGGGTATCGACATTGGTTCAGGCAAACGGTCTGGACCGTGCCGCAGAAACCCTGGGAGGTTGAGATCATTGTCGGCAACTGCGTCTTGTACCCTGCTCAGGCAGTTCGCGAAGTAGGTTTGATGAACGCTTTGAGATTTCCTCAATATGGGGATGCGGAATACACTCCGAGGATGAAGCGACGGGGCTGGAAACTGATAATTGAACCGCGCGCAAGGGTCTTTTGTAAACCAAACGATGAGGTTAGCGGATTTCGCGGATTGAGTCTTAGATCCAAGATGACGCATCTATTTTTGAAAACGACGGGGCCATATAGCCTAAAGCGTAGATTTAATATGACAATGGCCGGAGCTCCCAATACGCTTTACGGGCTAATGGCCCTCCCGATCTTTTTCATACGACTATTTATCGGCCGTAATGCGGAAGGCTCGTGGGCTCTGACTCAGCAAGAACCGCCGCTCGCCGAGACATTTGCCTCCGCAGTTCTCGATGACTAAACCGAAAACTCAGTTGATCTTTCTCTGGAACTACGTCGAATGGGGCGGAGCTCAGATATTCCTGCTCGCAATTATGAAGGAGGCGAAGAAGAATTACGATATTCTCGTCGTCCTGCCTCGAAACTCAATGCCGACGATCCTCATTTTTCTCGATGATCTTGGTATCAAATACACGTTTTTAGACATTGCAATACAGGTTGCCGAAGCTCCGGGGATCGGCGACAAGATCCGCCGGCAATGGCGACGCATCCACGCCGAGGCGGTTAGCTTCAAGTATCTGATGAGATTTGATCTAAAAAGTGCGATCCTCCACATCGAAACCGCTCCCTGGCAATCGTGGATGCTGCTGACCGCACTTGCATTGAGGCGGGCAAACGTCTTTGTGACGATGCATAATTTTATGCCGCGGTCTTCAAAAATGAGGGAAATGCTATGGCGCGTGCGCCTCCAGTTTGTCTCCAGACTGCCTAAATTCCACATTGTCGCGTCAAATCAGGATACAAAGGATAAGTTGAAGGGCTGGGTTGAGGAAGATTTCTGGGAAAAAATGGTTGTAGCCCATACTGCGGTCAACCCGCCTGAGATCGAAGCAGCACTGAGATCTGAATTCGACAAGAGTGAGACGCGGGAACGCTTCGGGATACGCCCGGATAAATTTGTCGTGCTTTGCGTCGGCCAGTTTATTGATCGAAAGGGCCGTTGGGTATTTCTTGAGGCCGCCAAACGTGTTGTGGAAATGGCTCCGAATGTCGCGTTTGTCTGGTTGACACCAAAGCTCCCGGATCAAGCAGAAACCGCACGGATCAACGACTTTGGTCTCGGTGAGGCTTTTCGGGTGATCCTTTCTGAGAGTGTCGGTACGGCGCGCGAAGACGTTTTGCGATTCTTCCGTATTGCGGATGTTTTTGCACTGCCGAGCTTTGTTGAGGGCCTGCCTATTGCGTTGTTAGAGGCAATGGCGTTGAATATTCCGAGTATCTCGACCCGCGTCTACGCGATACCTGAGGCGGTAAAGGATATGGATACCGGCATCCTGATCGAGGCGGGCGACAGCGAAGCACTGGCAGGTGCGATACTAAAGCTTAAGAATGACCCCGAACTAGCAGATCGGCTGGCGGACAACGGCCGTCGCATCGTCCTCGAACAATTTGATGAGCGTGCAGTCGCCCGCAAGGTCATCGACAACTACGAAACATCGTTGAAAGGGAAATGAGCAGCGAAATCAAGCGCCAAAATGTCGGCAGTGTTGTGCGAAACGTGATCTACGGTTCGATGACGTGGCTATTGCCGCTTGGACTGAGCTTCGCGGCGACGCCGATAATAGTTAAGTCGCTTGGAAACAATGATTACGGCATTTACGCCCTCGTCCTTGGTTTTATTGGTTACTCATTCACTTTCAGCCTCGGGCGGCCGATAACCAAATATATTGCGGAGTACCGTGTCTCTGGCGAAAGCGAAAAGATCCGCGAAGTGATATCGGCGAGTTTGTTCTTAAACTTCGTTTTCGGGATTTTCGCGGTAGCCGTAATTTGCGGCCTCGCGAATTGGCTGGTGCATTCGGTATTTCGGATCGAAGAGGCAGCTCAAGAGCGTACGATCCACGCTTTTTATATAGCTTCGGCGATCATCTTTATGTCGATGCTCAATCAGGTGTTGGGCTCTGTCATACAAGGCGTTCAGCGATTTGATGTCTATTCCAAGGTAACCACTGCGAGCAGCTTTTCGCTTATTGCCGGCAATTTGTTGCTGGCTTACTTCGGCTTTGGGTTGACGGCCCTTTTGTATTGGAATCTAGGTACTTTGACATTGTTTTGCCTTGTACTCGCGGTCGCGGCCAAACGCCTCTTGCCCGAATTTGGCTTGAGCATTCGATTTTCGCGTTCGACCTTGAAAATGGTTTTGGGCTACAGCACGTGGAATATTGTCTATCAATTATTTGCAAATGTACTACTTTTATTCGAACGAGGTTGGATAACGCAGCGTCTTGGCGCCGACGAATTAACACATTATGTAGTGCCGATGGCTCTCGCAATGCAGCTACAGGCCTTTATTTCGAGCCTGGTACTGGTGATATTTCCGCTCGCGAGCGAGCTAAAGGATGAAAACGACAAACTTTTGGCACTCTACCTAAAGGCGACTAAGGCCATCAGCTTTATCGTGGTCTTTGCCGTTGCGAGTGCGGTCGTGCAAAGCAGAGTATTTCTCGAACTATGGATGGGTACCGAGTTCGCAGCAAGGTCATCGACAATCATGATCACGCAAATGGCGTGTTTTGGCCTGATCTCTATAATGTCGATAGCGTGGCAGATGACCGAGGGGCTCGGACACCCGCGCTTCAATGCTTTTTCGATCGCGCTCAGCACGACTATTGGTGTCACTCTGATGATCGTTTTCATCGGAGAATACGGGGCAGTTGGTGTTGCGGTCGCACGATTCACCGGATTTGTTGTCGTGTCACTCTCGGTTTTTTATGTTGAGAAGTGGTTTTTCGGTCGTATTCAAACTAGGTTTTGGCTTCGTTTGACCGGAAGTTTGGGATTTGCCGCAATTGTCGCCGTGGCAATAGAATACGGAATAAGCACGGCTCTTCCGGAAAAATGGCCCGCATTGGTCTTGTCAGTCGCGGCAGGCGGCATTGCGTATTGTATCGTGCTTTGGTTTTTGGAATTTATATCGGCGGATGAGAAACTGCTAGTTAAACGTTTGGTCGGGCGGTAGACGAGTCGGATAAGAGATGAAACTGGTTCAGCGAGTCGAATTTATTAAGCACGCGTGTGCCGGCAAAAATGTGTTGCATTTAGGCTGCACCAATTGGCCGTATACTCAGGACGCGATCGACAACAATATGCTGCTCCACTATGATCTGGCGGCTACCGCGACCTCTCTTTACGGTTTTGACTACGACCAGGAAGGTCTGGACCTGTTAGGGGCGGCCGGAACTGAAAACCTGTTTAGGGCGGACCTTGAGAACCTCAATGACGTTGCTCTCGACAAAACTTTTGACGTGATCGTTGCCGGTGAGATGGTCGAGCATCTTAATAATCCGGGGCTCTTTCTGCAAGGGATCCGCCGGTTTATGAATGCCGATACTAAACTGTTGATCACTACGATCAACGCTTATTCGGCTTTACGGTTCGCCATTTATGGTCTACGAGGCAAAGGAGGTTTGAATGAACCCGTGCACCCCGACCACGTAGCATATTATTCTTATAAAACGTTGACGCTGCTAATCGAACGGGCTAGCCTCAAGGTTTCAGAATTTTGTTTTTACGATATCGGTAGCGATCATCGAAAATTTCAGCCTTGGTATTACAATCTGATCAACGACATCAGTGTCAGCATCTCGCCGCAACTTAGTGACGGTGTCATAGCGGTTTGCGGGCTCGGAAATACCGAGCAGACTTAATAGATTATGACCCCGGAGGAAATTAAGGACCAAACTAATTGCTCGACCTCACCGGCTTCGATGGCGGCTCCCGGCACGCACGAGGCGGTCTACGAAATGGTCGGACGATATTTGCCAACAGGTTCACTTGTTGCGGACCTGGCAGCAGGTGAGGGCGCATTTTCGATCAAATTGCGCGAGCTCGGGCAAAATGTCATCGCGGTTGACGCGTCAAGTGACCATTGGAAGGTTTCGGATATCGAGCATCGCGTGATCGATCTCGACACCGAGTTTGCGGCAAACCTCGCAGGCAACGAAGGCAGATTTGATGCCGTTGTCGCGATCGAGATCATCGAACACCTTGAAAATCCGTTCAGCTTTGTCCGCGAATGTGCCAAACTATTGCGGCCCGGCGGGATGCTGTTTGTCACTACGCCAAATGTTGAAGCCGTACATTCGCGTTTGATATTTTTATATACCGGGCGATTGAACGCCTTTGGTGCTTACGAAACGGTTCGCCCGGCTCATATTACGCCGATCTTTAAGTGGAAGCTTGATATGATATTGGGCGAGGCAAAGTTTGAGACCGTCGAAGAGGTATTTACGCCACAAGCATTTGCAGCCGGTACTAACCTAAAGGTCAAGCTGACCGTCAGGTTTGCCAAGTTGCTAGAACGATTCGTAAAAGGTTCGAAAGGCGACGCCGGACGCATAATCGCCGCACGATTGAACGATAGATAATGTCATCACAAAGAATAGACAATCTGGGGCTCCAACCCTCAGGACGAGGCAACAAACTGATCCCGATCTTATTGATCTGGGGCGTGGCGTTGTTGCTGCTTGTGACATTTGTCTGGTATGAAAACGGCCTCAGTGATTCGATCAAAGGGTTTTATTTGGTCCCGTGGATCTTATTCGCGGGCATCGCAGTGCTGGCACCAACCGCGTGGCTGACCTACAAGGGCAAGTTCGATCCGTTTCATCCACTGATCTTTGCTGCGTGGTCATATGTGTTTCCGGCGTTTGTACTGGGCGGAGTTATTATTGCGTTCGATTGGGTCAACCCGTTCTTTATGTCTTTCATCGATGACCCGAAAAGCCAGCTTCCTCTCAGTTTGGTCTACGTCGGCGTTGGCTTCATCGGATTGACGGTTGGTTTTGCTCTACCGATCGGACGCTATATCGCTGAGAAATGTGAACCGCGGTTACCTAATTGGGACTGGGAGGCAAATCAAGTATGGGTTCCGGGAATTATACTTCTTTTTGCCGGGATCGGCGTAAACTTGGTCGGCTTTGTTCAGGGAATTATGGGATTCCAACGACTGACCGAAGTCGGAATATTTGATGCCTCGCTCTACTTCCTGTTGACGCTGCTTTCCGAAGGCACAATGCTTTTGTGGCTGGCAGTTTTCAGCACTAAAGAAAAGAAGGGGATCTACTACCTCGTTTTTGCGTTGTTGCTGTTGATGCTCCCGCTCCGAATGGCACTGCTCGGAAGTCGGAGCAGTCTGCTGATCAGTATCTTTCCGATCGCGATGGCATTTCAATATTCCGGCCGCAAATTGAAATGGCAATACACGGCAGTGCTTGGTGTCGTTCTACTATTTGCGGTCGCGATCGGTGTAACTTACGGGACATCATTTCGAAACATCAAGGGCTCAGAGTCGAGAATGGACGCTGGCGATTATATAGGTCAGATCGGAGCTACTATCGATTATTTATCGAACGAAGACCCCGAGATCCTGCTCAGGAACAGTGCTCAGGCGTTGGCCGATCGTGTTGAAAACCTCAGTTCTTTGGCAGTGGTCGTTGCAAACTACGAACGCCTTGCTCCATATGAAGAGAGCTACGGCCTTGAAAATAACATCATTAATGACACACTGACTTCATTTATCCCTAGAGTTGTCTGGAACGATAAACCGCCGACCTCGGACGCTCGGGCATATAGTGATCTATATTTCAATTACGGTGAAAACTCGTTTGCTATCTCGCCGTTCGGTGATCTGGTAAGAAACTTTGGACCAGTCGGTGTGCCCTTGGGGATGCTTCTATTGGGGATCTATTTGCGTGTGATCCACGCCGGCTTGATCGATACGCCACATCCGGCATTATGGAAGAAAGTCGCATATTTTCCGCTTTTGACACTTGTATCCTATGAGGCATTCTACGCCACGATCTTTCCGTCGATCGTTCGAACGGTGTTTATACTTGCGGTGAGTTTGTTTTTGGTAAATTTGATCGCGAAACAGATCAGGAAGAGTAGGGCATAATGGACGATAACGAAAGTGTTTGGGAATATTTTGGCGAGAATGACCCTTATTTTGGGGTTAATACCATCGCTGAAATGCGGTCGGACAAACTGGACGACGTTGCCCGCAACGTATTCTTCAAAAGCGGCGAAGATTACATTGACCGTATCTGGAACGAGATCGAGGACAATTTCGAACGTGGATTCAAGCCTGATCGTGCTCTCGATTTTGGATGTGGCGTTGCCCGGATCACGTTACCGATCGCCAAGCGAAGTGGGGCGGTCGTAGGCGTCGACATTTCGACCGGGATGTTGGAACTTGCGCGCAAGAACGCTGCTGAATTCAATATTGAAAACACGACATTCATAAAGGGCGACGACGAACTCTCGAACGTTCCGGGCAAATTCGATCTCGTCCATTCATTTGTAGTTTTCCAACATATCGAACCGAAAAAGGGTGAGCGAATATTCACCCGAATAGTTGAAATGCTTGATGAGGGCGGGATCGGCGTACTCCACGTCGAATATGCCAACACGGTCTCGACACCGATCCAGAAACTGCGGTTTTGGGCATATCGTGATCTGCCTCTTGTTTACAGATTTCGCAATTTATTGCTCGGAAAGCGTAAGGAACCGCTTATTCCAATGTACCTTTACGATCTAAACCGCCTGTTACTGATCCTACAGCAAAATGATTGTCACAAGGTGCAAGTCCGTTTTAGCAAACACGGAGTCGATGGAGTAGTACTCATTTTTAAGAAAGAAAAGTCCGAATTGTATTAGGAACTCACTCTGATGCAGAATATGCCAAAAGTTGTCTTTACCAATGGATGCTTCGACATCATTCACCCGGGCCACGTTGACCTTTTGCGCCGAGCCCGAGAGCTTGGTGATAAGTTGATCGTCGGAATAAACAGCGATGCTTCAGTTCGAAGGATAAAGGGTGATGGCCGGCCATTTATGGATCAGGAATCACGCCGGGCGGTGTTGCTCGGGCTCGATTCAGTCGATGAGGTAGTCGTGTTTGACGAATCGACACCGGCGGAGATCGTAAAGCGTATAATGCCGGATGTGCTGGTAAAAGGCGGTGATTGGGCTCCGGATGAGATCATTGGGGCAGATATTGTTAACGCCAATGGCGGGGAAGTTCATTCTCTCCCGTTGGCCGGCGGATATTCGTCAAGCTCGATAGTTGAATCAATTCGGCTTGAACGACCGGAGGCTGATATAGTCGATCCGATCGACAATATTGGCCGTTCGCTGCAAGAACATTTGGAGTTGTTCGAAGACATTCTACGCTCCCAAACCGCTGTCATTCGTGAATGTGCGGAACTGCTTTTCCAGACATTCGCCGCCGGGAAAAAGGTTTTGGTTTGCGGAAACGGCGGAAGCGCCGCCGATGCCCAGCACATTGCCGCCGAGTTTGTCGGGAGATATGAGACGGAGCGAATCGCACTGCCGTCGATCGCACTTACGACCGATACTTCGGCCTTGACAGCGATCTCAAACGATTACGGATTTGAAAGCGTATTCTCAAGGCAAGTTGAAGCCCTCGCTGTCGAAGGTGATTGTCTGATCGCGATCACGACCAGTGGAAATTCGCCAAATGTTATCGCCGCCGTGCTTGCCGCCCGCGGTCGCGGCTGTACGGTGATCGGTCTGACCGGAAAGAACGGGAAAAAGCTCGCAGGGCTCTCGGACGCGTGTGTGCTGGTCCCATCCACTCGAACGGCGCGAATACAGGAAGCACATATAACAATTAGCCATATCTGGTGTGAGGCCGTAGACCGTGCCTATGCCGAACGTGAGTCGACGGGAGAATAATTCTGGATCTGAAAGACGTAAAAATAATGGTCGTCGGTGATCTGATGCTGGATCGCTATTGGTGGGGTTCGGTCGAACGTATCTCGCCGGAGGCTCCGGTGCCGATCGTCAAACTACAGAGGACGAGCGCCGCCGCGGGTGGCGCCGCCAACGTTGCCGCAAATATCGCTGGATTGGGCAGTAGGGCCGTGTTGATCGGTGTTACCGGATCGGACACTGAAGGCAATTTGTTGCGAAACGTCCTTGCCGAGATTCCAAATGTTGAACTGCGGGCGATAGCACTCGAATCACGTCCGACCACCGTTAAAACTAGAATAATCGCTCACAGTCAACAGGTAACGCGGCTTGATCACGAAGATTCGGCTCCGATCTCCGGCGGCGAGGAAGCGGCCGTTCTCGAACAGATACTGGGACTTATCGACGCAGTAGATGTACTCGTAGTTTCGGACTATGCCAAGGGCTTGCTTACAGATAACGTTCTCAACGGCTTGATCGCGTCCGCACGTCTAAAAGGGAAATTGGTCTTTATCGATCCGAAAGGTAAGGATTATTCGAAATACCGCGGAGCGACGATGGTCACGCCAAACCATCACGAAGCGGCAGACGCCTGCGGCCTCAGCTTCGACGACCCCGAACTTGTCGCCCACGCCGGTCGCCGTTTGATCAAAGAGCTGGAACTTGAAGCTTCGCTGATCACCGAAGGGGCAAATGGAATGACACTTTTTGAGTCAAACGGTCCAAGCACCCATCTCAACGCGCGTGCCAGAAAGGTATTTGACGTCACGGGTGCCGGCGATACCGTCATCGCAACTCTCGCTGTAGCAGCTGCAGCCGGAAATTCGTTGGCCGATTCGGCGCAATTGGCGAATATCGCTGCCGGTATTGCAGTCGGACAGGTCGGAACCGCCATCGTTTCAAGCAATGAGGTACTCGCCGCTTATAATTTGCTCGTCAATTGAGTTTAGGCAGGGTAAGCTCCGAATATGATGACCCGAATCTTGTTTGTCGAACGAAAGCGATCCCATTTCGTGAGCCTCGAAAATGTTTTTCGACAGATAGCACGCGGACTCGATAGCGAGGAGTTTGAAACGGAGTTTCAGCAGGTATCGTTCTCAAATGATCTGCTGAGTATGATCAAGAATCTACTTCTATTCAGACCGAAAGCGGCGGACATATTTCACATCACCGGACACATACACTACATCACTATGCTGCTACCGCCTGCATGCACCGTTTTGACGATCCACGATGTCGCATTTCTGTATACTCGGAGCGGAATCAGGCGATTTGTTCTGAAGAAATTGCTACTTGATTGGCCATTGAAGAGACTCAGATATGTCACGGTGATCTCACAATTTACGAAAGACGAGATCGTTCGGCAAACGGCAGTCGATCCACGAAAGATCACTGTAATTGAAAACCCATTAGGCGAGCATCTTAAGCCGCGGCCGAAAATGGAATTCAACGCTGAGTGTCCGACCATTTTACAGATCGGAACGATGGACAACAAGAATATTCCGCGGCTCGCGGAATCACTCGCGGGTGTCACCTGCAAGTTGCGTGTGATCGGGCCGATGACCGATCACCAGATCGAGTGTCTTAATAATCACGGCGTTGACTATGAAAATTTGTCCGGACTGGACGACAACCAGATGGTAGAGGAATATCAAAAGGCGGATATGCTTGTCTTTTGTTCGACCTACGAGGGCTTTGGCCTTCCTATCATCGAGGCTCAACGAATGGGAACGCCCGTGATAACCAGCAATTTGAGCCCTATGAAAGAGGTCGCGGGTGACGGTGCATTACTCGTCGATCCGACTGATAGCGACAGTATTCGAGATGGAATCATCACGCTGATCGAAAATGCTGGATTGCGATCGTCGCTTGTAATAAAGGGGACTGCAAACGTGAATAGATTTGATGCCGAGACGATTTCAGGACAGTTTGCCGAATATTACCGCCGAGTACGCAACTAACTCGATGTTAGCCCGCCTTTCAGGTAACATCTCTTAATAGGATACATTAATTACGTGGCACTATTGTTCTGATGAAACAGGACTTAGTTGCATTATTGGGAATACGGGAGCTTTATGAGAATTCTTATTTTTGGGGCCGGCGGAATGCTTGGCCACAAGTTGATCCAACAGCTTTCGCCGAAATTTGATACCTGGGGGACGATCCGCGGCGATTACTCATCAGTTGAGCGATACAACATTTTCGACAAAGAAAGGATAGTTGAAAGCGTTGACGTCGAAAACGCCGAATCGGTCGAAAATGCGATCAGTCGGGTACATCCAAATGTTGTTATCAACGCCGTCGGTGTGATCAAGCAGCTCCCGACATCCAATGACGTCGTCAAGACCTTGATGACCAACGCGATATTTCCGCATCGCGTCGCCACACTCACCGGCAAATATGGCTTTAGATTGATTACCGTTAGCACCGACTGTGTATTCGATGGCGCAAAAGGCGGATATACTGACGGCGACGTTTCAAATGCAACTGATCTATACGGCAAAAGCAAGTCGCTTGGCGAGGTCAACCTCGAAAACTGCCTGACGATCCGCACATCGATAATTGGTCGTGAGCTTGGGACACAACATAGTCTGGTCGAATGGATTCTATCGAACCGGGGAAAGCAGATCAAGGGTTTCACAAATGCAATATATAGCGGCTTTCCAACGATCATCTTTGCCGATATAATTGCAAATTTGATCGTAAACCAGACGAATTTGACCGGTATATATAATGTTGCGTCTGAACCGATCAATAAGTTTGATCTGGTTAGCCTTATAAATAAACAGTATAACGCTGGTATTGAGGTGATCCCGGACGGCGAATTGAAGATCGACCGTAGCCTCGACGCTACGCGATTTAATCAACTTACGGGGTTTCGGCCTCAACCGTGGAGTGAGATGATCTGGAAAATGGCATCGGACACAACGCCATACGACAATTGGAAATAATGAACGAACTTGAAGGAAAACGAATTCTTGTCACCGGCGGAACCGGTTCGCTCGGCCAAACGCTGGTAAAGCGCATCTTGTCCGGCGAAATGGGAAAGCCCGCCTCGATCACGGTCTTTTCGCGAGACGAAGCCAAGCAGCATTATATGCGGCTCGATTTCTTGGATCAAAACGCCGCTACAGATGACATCATCTACCAAAACTCTCAGGACCTCTTAAAATTTCGGATCGGTGATGTTCGCGATTATTCGGCCTTGCTGGCGGCAATGCGTGAATCAGACGTCGTTTTTCACGCAGCGGCATTAAAACAAGTGCCGTCGTGTGAATATTTCCCTTACGAAGCCGTTCTGACGAATATCGGCGGAGCCGGCAACATTGTCCGCGCAATTCGTGAAAATGACTTACCGACGACCAAGATCATCGGTATTTCAACCGATAAGGCGTGCAAACCGATCAACGTGATGGGTATGACCAAAGCCTTGCAGGAACGCGTCCTGCTCGAGGCCAATCGTGACTCCAAGGTTTCGATCAGTTGCGTCAGATACGGGAACGTCATCGCTTCGCGCGGGTCTATCATCCCGCTTTTCGTCGAACAGATCGAAAAGGGACAGACCGTTACTGTCACTTTACCGGAAATGACAAGATTCCTGCTCAGTCTCGATCGCGCGGTAGACACCGTTTTCGAAGCCATACGAAGTCAGAGGCGTGGTGCCACTTTTGTCCCAAAGGTTCCGGCGGCACTGATCACCGATGTTGCCAAAGCCTTGATGGGCGACAAAAATGTGCCGATCAAATTTACCGGCATCAGGCCCGGCGAAAAGATACACGAGATAATGGTCTCTGAAGAAGAGTGCTTCCGAACCATCGACGAAAATGGTTACTATGTGATCCTGCCGGTTCTGCCCGAGATCCGAAATGATCATAACCTTACGCCGGCGTTAACCAGCGAATATTCATCGAAAGACGACACGATATCGGTAGACGATCTAAAGATGCTGCTCGGCGGAGCCAGTACCGAGATCGACAGATTTATCAACGGCGACAAATAGCAACCCGCGCAAAAAAAGTTTATGAAGGTAATGACCATTTTCGGCACCCGTCCGGAGATCATCAGGCTCAGTCTGGTGATGAAGGTGCTAGACCAACATTGTGACCACGTCACCGTGCATACCGGGCAGAACTACCACGAATCACTCAGCGATATATTTATTCGTGACCTCGGCGTCCGCACTCCGGACGAACATCTCGGTATCAGGTCGGCGTCGTTTGCCGAACAGATCGGGCAGATCGTGTCAAAGTGTGACGAGGCTATTGAGCGGCACGCTCCGGATCGCATCCTGATACTGGGCGATACGAACAGCGCTCTGTCAGCGATCACTGCAGCGCGTCGTCAAATTCCTGTTTTTCATATGGAAGCAGGGAATCGCTGCTACGACGATCGTGTTCCCGAAGAGGTCAATCGCCGGATAATCGACCATTCGAGTGCGGTATTGCTACCGTACACTGAACGTAGCAAAGAAAATCTCGTTCGCGAAGGCATTGAGCGCGACAGGATATTTGTCACCGGGAATCCAATAAAGGAAGTTTTAGACTTTTTCTCGCCGCAGATCGAGGAGAGTGAGATCCTCAAGACCTTGAATGTAAGGCCGTTCGACTACTTTTTGGTGACGCTCCACCGAGCGGAGAATGTAGATATTCACGAGCGATTGGTTGGAATATTTAAGGCGTTTACTGCCATCAGTGAAAAATTTGGAAAAGAGATATTGATCAGCGTGCATCCGCGAACGGCGGAAAAGATCAACCAGTTCGGCATTGCTCCGGGTTCCAGTAAGGTCAGACTGCTTGATGCATTCGGATTTTTCGACTTTGTGAAGTTGGAAAAGAACTCTTTGGCCGTAATGACCGATAGCGGCACAGTGCAGGAAGAATGTGCGATATTCGGCATTCCAAATGTCACACTCCGTGACGTGACCGAGCGGCCCGAAACGATCGAGTGCGGTAGCAATATTCTTAGTGGCGCAGATCCGGACACTATCGTCCGGGCGGTCGAATTGGCGATGTCGCAACCGGCGTCGTGGACCGCACCGCGCGAGTATTTGGCTGAAAACGTGTCTCAAGTGGTAAGCAAGATAATGCTCGGATATTCGAGTCTCCGGCGACATCGATAGATCGACAAAATACGTTCCCCCCAGCTAATGAAGAAGATACTGGTCTTTTGCGATTACTATCGTCCGAGCCTCAACGCCGGCGGCGGTATGTGGACGGTCGCAAATCTGGTCGATAGATTTTGCGACCGTTATGAGTTTCATATTGTCACGCGTAACTACGACAGCCCCGGCGACACGACGCCGTACACGAGCGTTAATACCGGCGAATGGAATGATCTCGGCAATGCAAAGGTCTATTATGCTGCGAGCAGCGACCTGACATCTGCAAAGTGTGCGGCACTGGCCAACGATATTCGTCCGGATGTAGTTTATCTGAATTCTGTTTTCAGCACTCCGGTCGTGAAATTTCTGATCGCACGCCAAAAGCATCTGACTCCGGACGTCGCCGTCATACTTGCTCCGTGTGGCGAACTATCTGAAGGTGCTTTGCAAAGCAAGAGCCTAAAGAAGAAACTCTACCTTACCTATGCAAAGTCCAAAGGGCTTTATCAGAACGTAATGTGGAAGGCTACGACCGAGCTTGAGGCAAATGAGATCAAGCGAGTATTTGGATCGCACCTTAGTCCGATGCTCGCTCCGGACCTGACCCCTTTAACGATCTTGCCCGAGTTTGACGTTGCCCAAAAGCCTTCGAAACGGCACGGTGCGGCACATTTCATATTTCTTTCCCGGATCGTCCCGAAAAAAAACCTTGCATATATTTTGCGAGTGTTCGGTCAGGTAAAGGTGGGCGAAATCGTCTTGGACATTGTGGGCCCGATCGAGGACAAAACATATTGGAGAGAGTGCAAAAGGTTGATCAAGATGCTGCCATCGAACGTGACCGTGAATGTCGTTGGCGGGATAGATTATGCAACAGGACTCCGGAAACTGGTCGAGAGTCACTTTTTTGTGCTGCCGACCCTTAATGAGAATTTTGGATACGTCTTTATTGAGAGCCTTGCCGCCGGGACACCGATCTTGATCAGTGACCAAACGGTTTGGGGAGCCGTAGCGGACGAAAAAGCCGGATGGGTCATCAGCCTCGCCGAAGAGGATCGATGGCTCGATACTATAAATGAGTGTTTAGATATGAATCAATCCGAGTTTAGCCAGACTTCAAATCGGGCGAGGTCATTCGCTGTCAATTGGTTGGCAAATAGCGAGTATGAGAATGCGACGGCGAAAGTGCTCGATTCGGCGATCCATACAAATTCAGTTACCTAGATGAATGGTCAATCCGACATTTCAACTAAGTCCGAGAGCGTGGCCGTTCGCCCGACGCTATGGGTCGTAAGTGAATTGTACTATCCGGAAGAAACCTCGACCGGCTACTATATGACCCGAATCGCCGAAGGACTGACGGATACCTTTACGGTTAAGGCTCTATGTGGGCAGCCGAATTACTCGTCCCGCGGAACCAAAGCCCCGAAACACGAATTTCGCCGAGACGTTGAGGTCTTTAGAGCGGCGGGAACTACGCTCAACAAAAACATTATATTGTTTCGATTGATCAATATGATGACGCTCAGCCTGTCTACGTTTTTAAAGGGAATGATCAGGTTCAAGTCCCGAGATCAAGTCCTGGTCGTTACGACCCCGCCGTCGCTGCCGTTCGTAGTTGCCCTCGCCGCACTTATAAAAGGGGCGACGTACACACTCGTAATTCACGACAACTATCCCGAGATCTTGTTTGCGGTCGGCAAAATGCGTGAAGATTCCGCATTTGCGACGATACTGAACTTCAGCAATCGCTGGCTCTACAAACACGCTCGTAAGCTGATCGCTGTTGGCCGCGATATGGAGAAATTGCTTGAGCGGAAATCCGAAGGCTTAGATATTCCGGTTGCGGTAATTCCGAATTGGGCCGAACTCGAGGCCGTGCATCCGGAACCACGCGGATCGAACCAATTGCTCAAGGAGCTAGGAATTGAGGATAAATTCGTATTCCTCTATGCCGGCAATATGGGACACCCGAACGATGTCGAGTCAATCATCGAAAGTGCCCGCCGGCTGAAGGACAGGCCGGAAATTCATTTTGTGTTTTTAGGTACGGGCGTTAAAGAAAGCTGGATCAGGTCGGCTGTCGAGGAGCACGGGTTGGCAAATGTGGATGTTATCAGTCCAAAACCGAGGTCCGAACAGGTCGTATTCCTCAATGCGTGTGACGTCGCACTCGTATCGCTGGTTGATAAAATGCTTGGAGTATCGATGCCGAGCAGGACGTACAATATCCTTGCGGCCGGTAAACCAATGCTCGCTCTGACCGATCCTGACAGCGAACTCGCAATGGTGATAGATGAGGATCGGGCGGGTTGGCACGTAAGGCCGGGAAATGTCGATGAACTCACTTCGACAATAGTTGAGATATACGAGTCTCGGGCGAAATTGCCGTCCTTCGGCGAGCGTGCCCGGACATCTGCATTAAATAAATATTCGCTTGATGCGGCGATCAAGATGTATCGTCGCGAGCTTGGAATGTAGGATCACAAAGTGCTGGAATTGACGCTTTTTTTCGGATGTTTTCTGGTGACATATTTTGGGGTCCGGGCATTTCGCGCGTGGACACTAAGACGCGGCGTGCTTGACCACCCTAACGAACGCAGCTCACACACGGACCCGACGCCCCGCGGAGGCGGTCTGGTGGTCGCTGTCGTCGTATTGGCCGCTTATGTGATCGCTGCCGGTCTCGTGGGATTCGAGATCTCTTGGGGGTTTCTCGCAGGCTCAGTCATCGTGGTCGCAATCAGTTGGTTGGACGACATTTACTCGGTCTCCTTCATTTGGCGATTGTTAGCCCATTCTGTTGCGGCTATCTGTCTTTTGTTGGATTTGGGCTACTTGTCGACGATCGTGATGTATGACACTACAACACCATTGAGTATCGGCATAATCGGTGCCGTTGTCTCGTTTGTATGGATAATTTGGCTGATCAACGCTTATAACTTTATGGATGGTATCGACGGTATCGCCGGTACTCAGGCAGTTGCGGCGGCGATAGGCTGGCTGCTTGCGGGATTGGCAAACGGTTCGCCGGCGACGATGGTGCTTGGCGGATCTGTCCTCTTCGCGGCATTGGCGTTTCTACTTCACAATTGGTCACCGGCACGGATATTTATGGGCGATGCCGGAAGTGCGTTCCTCGGGTTCACATTTGCATCCTTACCGTTTATTTTCCGGGGAAGTCTGACATCGGATTCTGGAATTTCAGCGACTATCGGTGTGTTATTTGTCTGGATGTTTGTTTTCGACTCGGTCTTTACACTTATTCGGCGGATCCTGAATGGTGAAAAGATATGGACGGCACACCGCCAACACTTATACCAAAGGCTGGTGATCTCGGGATATTCGCACCAAAAGACCACGTTGATCTACGGTACGTTCTCATTGCCGATCGCGATCCTAGCCGGACTGTCGGCCGGAGAAGATACGAGAGTGCCGATATATGTGCCGATCATTGCCGCGGTCGGTTGCTCAATAGTCTTACTGGTCATTTGTCAGAGCCGAAAATGCCTTTTCGGGGGAACCGAACAAAATGCTTGAATATAATTTTACATTTGAGTCGTTCGGCGTTCGCGTCACCGTCGAAAGCAACCGGCAAACGGTCGTCGATCGCGTTCGCGATATTGCAAACTATGCGTTACTTGGCCGCTTGACCGAGATCGACCCGTTGCTTGCAGAACATCGATTGCAGATCATCGAGATCGACAACATTTATCGAGCTGCTCTCGGAGACGAAGATTTTGGCGACAATCCCGATCTCAATTCGCTGCTTAAGTACATCGGCTCACGGATCCGAATACTTGTTGCCGAGTACACTCGAGAATTCGTATTTGTACACGCCGGGGTCGTTGAGTGGAATGGGAAGGCGATCGTTTTGCCCGGACAGAGCTTTAGCGGAAAAACTACGCTTGTCGCCGAACTCGTCAAACTAGGAGCAACTTATTTCTCCGATGAGTACGCACTATTTGATGAAGACGGCAACGTACACCCGTTTCCGAGACCCTTGGCTATCAGGGATAGCTTCGATTCCGCCATCCGCGAAGACGTCAATGTCGAAGCACTCGGCGGCGTCCCGGCGACCCGATCTGCACGCGTCGGAATGATGTTTTTTGGCAAATATCGCAGTAAAGCTCGTTGGAAACCAATTTTTATCAGTCCCGGTGTCGGAATTATTGAATTAATTACGCATACTATTCCGATGAGAGTAAATAGTGAGTTTGCGATCAAGGCCCTGACCAATGCCGTTCGCGGCGCCAAGATCGCTAAGTCCGCAAGGGGCGAGGCGGATATTAGTGCAGAAAAACTTTTACATTTCGTTGACATTAACAACAACTAATGTACAATTATCAGGTCGCTCTGGTGTTTTTTTACTTTGGAGGAGAAGATGAATAATTCGCAGAAACCAGTAGCCCGAAATTCTGGACTTGTAGTCCAGGAAATGCCGGGTGAGGTATTGGTTTATGATATGGATAGCAACAAGGCTCACTGTTTGAATGAAACAGCGGCGCTAGTATGGCGATCTTGTGACGGTGTGAACACTGTCGAAGACATCGTCAAGTCGTTTGAGCAAAATGGTGGAACGAAAGTTTCCGAGGATTTTGTATGGCTTGCTATCGATCAACTTAATTCCAACGGATTATTGGTCGGAGCGATCGATTCGAAGTTTGCGGGCCAAACGCGTCGAGATGTTCTGAAAAAGATCGGCTTTGCGTCCGTCGTCGCCCTACCGGTGATTGCATCGCTCGTCGCCCCCCAGAGTGTTTTGGCGTTTACATCGTGCACGTGTAGCTCAAAGCCCAATTGTGTAGCTCAGCCTACGTGTCCTCAAGGCAACTGCACTGGAAATACTTGCGTCGCGTAATAGTTCCGAGTCTGGAAGCAAACAAAATTTTGGCGGACAAAGGACAATGTCTCCTTTGTCCGCTTTATTTATGATTGACCTCCCGGTTCCCAGATTTGACTCCGATCTCGAGGAAGATCCCTGTAAATGGGGATTGCTCCAAAATGCCGCTCAACGCAAAATTGCGGCATTGGTAATCGAAACGTTCCTACAAAACGGCATTAAACCCATCATCATCAAAGGCATTGCGGTAGCCCGCTATTACCCTGAAGGTCAATGGCGAAAGTTCACGGATATAGATCTCGCAGTGTCCAGTAGTGATTTTGGTCGTGCTGATGCGGTCAAGATCGAAGCCTCGAATAGCTTTCAACCCGTTGACCTGCATTGCGAACTTCGGCATCTTGACACTGTCCACTGGGCCGATCTCTTTGAGCACTCCACAGTTGAGAACATCGAAGGAACCAATATTCGCTTCCTGTGCCCGGAAGACCACCTTCGGGTCATCTGTGCACACTGGCTCACCGATGGCGGAGCGTATAAGCATCGACTTTGGGATATCTACTGGTCGGTACAAAATAGACCGAAAGACTTCGATTGGGAACGATGCCTGAATATTGTTAGCCCGAATAGACGTAAGTGGGTCATATATACGATCGGACTGGCAAATAGATATCTCGACCTCAGGATCAACGATCTGCCGTTTGCCGATGAAGCACGTGAGATCCCCCAATGGCTGATCCGCAGTCTGGAAAGGGAATGGCGGAGCACGACACGCCTCCAACCGCTTGTACTGTTTACGCGTGACCCGTTCGGACTTTTCAGGCAAATATTGAAGCGTTTGCCGCCAAATGCCATACAAGCGACGATCGATATGGACGGTAGTCTCGACGCTCGGACTCGTTTACACTATCAAATTGGTGATATTTACACGCGCTTTGTACGTGCGGTGAGGCTCCGCTTTCACCGTTGACGATAGCTTTATGGTCCAAGGTTCACAGAATATGCTAGCCATCGAATCCGCCATCGGCGGCGGAAGTATTGCTCTGTACTCCAATGGAGAGCGGATTGACGGGATGATCGGCTCGACCGCGATGTCACGGGCCGAAGATCTACTCCCCAATATTGATCTGCTCTTAAAACGTAACGCGCTGTCGATTTCGGATGTCAATGAAATCGTGGTATCTAATGGGCCGGGGAGTTTCACGGGGATCAGGATCGGGCTTGCAACAGCGATGGGTTTGGCCGCCGCCGGAAAGCTCAGGCTACGCCGAGTTTCGGCACTCGAGGCGATTGCGTGGATCGACGGTCCTCAAGGTGAATTTTCCGTAGTATTGCCCGTCGGGCGAGAAACGGTTTGCATACAGACGTTTGTTAGGTCGAATGACGGTCTGACTAGCGTCACGGGCCCGGAACCATTGGGCATCGCAGAACTCATCGAAACAACAAATGACGACGTTATTCTTTTAGTTCACCCGTTGGTCCAGAATATGCTGCCGAAAGGGAACTCAGACAAGCTATTTCGCATAGAAAGTGATATTTCTAACTATCTGGCGCAGGCGGCGACCAAACACCCGATCCGCGAATCAAACGAACCGCTTTTTGTCGGCAAACGCAAATAGTAGATAATTGGCTTAATGGCTCAATCGCTGATACGCCCGATCGACACCTCGCACATTGCCGACCTGATCTCAATCGCAAATGAGACCAACCTGAACCATTGGTCCGCTACCGGTTATCTTGACGAATTAAAAAACCCGCTTTCGATAATGCTCAGGCTTGCTGATGACGAAAATCAAACTATTGGTTTTATTGTCGGGCGCATCGTCGCTGCGAGCGATAATGACACCTCAGTTGACGGCGAGATCTATAACATTGGTGTCCGCGAGTCGCGTCACGGTCACGGATTCGGGCAGATGCTTTTAGATTCATTCACCGCCAAATGCCGGGAACACGTAGCTCGTTCTATCTGGCTCGAGGTTCGGTGCTCCAACTCGCGGGCCATCCGGCTTTACGCTAGAAACGGTTTTGAAAATGTTTCCATCCGCACTGATCTGTATTCTGATCCGCGCGAAGACGGCATTTTAATGCGTCGTATGCTGTGAGAACAAAAGTGGATCGTTTAATCTACCGTTCGCTTGATAATCCCCATAACTTTCGGCTAATATTAGGTTACACCCGTTATGAAAATAACAAGTTTTCGGCGACGGGTGGATATCATTGAAAAGTGAGGAAAAAAACGCCATGGACATGTCAATAGCTGATCCGGTTAGAGACGAATTGATCAAGAGCAATTCGGCATTTAGAGAACTGGTGCATCAGCACGAAGATTACGAAAAACGTTTAGTTGAATTAGCCCATCTTACATATCCCAATGACGACGAGCAGTTAGAAGAGGTAACCCTCAAGAAAAAGAAGTTATTGATCAAAGACGAGATCTACGCGATTTTGAATGAGCATATTACATCTCACTAGGTGAGTGACCCGCTTTATTGAATTTTTTTTTGATGGCCCGGATGCTACATTCCCGGGCCATTTTGCTTTACCGTTGGGCATCCGCCGACTGCATAGCCGTAGATTATGCCCCCCGTTGACACTACTATCCTATTCGAGTCAATAACCGCCGAATCGATAACGCTTTCACCGTCGGTGAATGGTATTTGACCGGCAATGCGGCCGTTTTTCGTATTTATCAGCACGATATTTCCATCGCCCAACGGTTGCACGAGCAAAAGGTCCTGACCGACCATTCGCAATGCTGACACGCGGCCCGCAACGCGGCGTTTCCAGAGGCGGGCACCGTTGTAAGGTGCGAATGCGTAGACGAAATTATCATTTGACGAGGTGATGATCTGGTGGTCCGCGACCAGAATATCCGAAATGGCTCCACCACTCTTAAATTGCCAAATTATTTTTGAGCTTGTGCCGTCTAGCCGAACCAAAATGCCGCGATCGTTGCCGTAATACAGCTCATCATCTCCGTTCGACCGGAGTGCCGTGATTGCAAAATCTGAACGCCCGCGAACCATCGGAGTTTGGCTACCCTCGATCGATATTATCTCCCGTTCATTGGTCGCTCCGATCGTGTTTACCCCAAGGACAGACGTACCCAATCTTACCGGCGAAATCAACTTTCGGCTTGACGTAACTGTTCCATCAGAACTTGATACGACCCAAAGACTTCCGCTATCCGAGAGTGCGACTATGCCCGTCTTGGTTATCGCAAGTCGGTGATCACCGTCCGCGCCAAGAGATCGTTGCCAGCGGGTGATACCCGAGTTTGCACTAATTGCGATCAGATCAGCTTCGGGCTCCGCACCTTTTGCTCCGCCGGCACGACGGACAAAGTACACGCTGACTCCATCTGACACGAGATCAGACACGACCGTACCGCCCACGTCATTTGACCAGAGCAATTTTCCGGAGTCTCCCGCGATCGCTTCGACAACTGAGCCTTCGCGTATAGAAAATATGGTTTCGCCGAATACCCGCAGATTCGACAGACTGTCAGAACCCGCACTATGTTCCCAGCATTTCTGAACCTGGACCTCACCATCCGAGGCACGCTGTGTGAAAACGGTACTTGTCGTGACAAAAAACACACAAAACAACAAGCGGACCATCGGCCCGCGTAGCTTCGTGAGGAATTTTAATTTACCGCTTGTCATTAACCCCGGTGTCCATCGAGCGACATACCTTGCCGAAGAGAAAAGAGGATTTTATCACAGCACAAAGGCCGTGTTATATTGATGACTGTTCTAAACATTTAGTTCGAATAAATTACACAAAACGCGAGGATACATCCATGTCATTTAACAAGATCATTATCGTCGGCAACTTAGGCCGCGATCCGGAATTGCGGTACACCCCACAGGGAGCGGCGGTTTGCAGTTTTACAATGGCCACCAACGAAAAGCGACGCGACAAGTCGGGCGAGCTTCAGGACATTACGACATGGTTCAAGATCACGCTCTGGCGTCAGCAAGCTGAGAATGCCGCGAAATATCTGACCAAAGGCTCACCTGTTTATATCGAAGGGCGGTTAAAGATCGAAGAATGGACTGACCGCGACAACAATAAGCGATATACGCTGGATGTTCAGGCTACCGATATGCAGTTCATTGGCTCCCGCGGCGAAGGCGGCGGTGGTGGCGAATACAGCGGCGGACACGACGACCACGACTCCGGCTATACGGGTGGCTCCTCGGCTCCATCTAGCGGTGGAGGCGGTGGCAGTAGCAGTCCGACGCCACCCGTTTCGACGCCTGCGGCGGACGACGATATACCGTTTTAACCGGTAATAAAGATCGCGCATATTAAAAGGGCAAACAACGGATTTTAAGCCGTCGTTTGCCCTTTTTTAGGTATTTGGTTGGGATGGTCAGACTCTCAACAATTTAGTTAGACCCATTCACCCATTTGTCGAAATTTCTCGTATCTTTCCCGCACGAGTGTTTTGGGGTCTTTAGCGATCAATTCTGTAAGCGAGGCCGTTATCCGCCCTTTCAACGATTCAGCGATCTTGGTAAAAGCTTCGCCACGTTTATCATTGCTATCGTCGGTGATCGTCCACGAAACAGGTTCCGGAATGATCTCGTCGATGATATTAAATTGTTTCAGATTATCGGCCGTGAGCTTTAGGCCTTCGGCCGCATCCGGAGCTCTGCCCGCATCTTTCCAGAGGATCGCGGCGCATCCCTCAGGCGTGATGACCGAATACACGGCGTTCTCCATCATCAAGACCCGATCACCGATGCCGATCGCCAGAGCACCGCCGCTACCGCCTTCGCCAAGTACGACCACCACGATCGGCACCTTGATGGCTGCCATCTCCCGAAGGTTAAATGCGATCGCCTCCGCTTGGCCACGCTCTTCCGCGTCGATGCCCGGATATGCTCCGGGTGTATCGATGATAGTCACGATAGGACGACCAAATTTCTCAGCCATCCGCATTACCCGAAGGGCTTTGCGGTATCCCTCAGGCTTTGACATCGCAAAATTGCGATAACGCCGTTCTTTGATATCTCTACCTTTCTGTTGCCCGATCACCGCGACATCGATCCCGCTGATCTTGGCAAATCCCGTGACCATCGCCGGGTCGTCAGCAAACCGACGATCACCGTGTATCTCAACAAATTCAGAAAAGACCTCGCCAAATAGGTCCATCGCATACGGTCTGTCCGGATGCCTCGCAGTTTGCACACGCTCAAAAGCTGTTGTCGTCATAACTCTAACAATAATACTTTGTTTTCTCAGTGAGCCCAATCGACCCGGCAACCTTTGGATTCAAGTTCGCGTTGCAAGAGGCGACTGCCGGCCACGCGTGTCCCCGGTGCCAACACCTTTACGAGTGCATCATCGGCTGAAATGGTCAGATACACTTCGCAACGGCCGTGATGCGAGCCTAGTGTCACAAAAATGTCCTCCACAAATTCCTGATCGAGGTGTCGGGCGGGAAGTGTGATGTTTATCGAACGAGAAGCGGCGGCGACGGAATCGTCAAGCGATCTTACTTCGCTAACGATTAAGGTCGGTTCCTGGCCTTCGCCGGCTTCGATCTTGCCGCCGACGATCACCATTTCATCGTCTCTTAAAAACGTCGCAAATGACTGAAACGCCTCACTCCAGGCGATCGTTTTGATCCCACCGGCACGGTCTTCGACGCGAAATAAACAAAACCTATTTCCTTTCTTGCTCGTCCGTACCTGAAGACCGGAGATAATACCGGCAACAAGTACCATATCTCCTGAATTAAGCTCGGTCAGATCATTAAAATTATGCAGATTTAGTCCGTTCAACATTCCCGCGTAATTATCGAGCGGGTGAACCGATAGGTAGAAACCGATCGAAGCCTTTTCGTGCTGAGATATCTCGGTTTGTGACCACGGTGTGGCGAAGGGAATGGCTTCTTCAGACGCCACATCGTCGGCGTCAACGGCTCCGAAAAGCCCGCTCTGCCCGCGTTCACGGTCGGTGGCCGCACGTTGGCCGTGCTGCAGAGCACCGTCGATCGCCGCCGTTAACCGAGCACGCCACTCACCGGCAAACGATGTCTCAGGCATCAATGTATCGAATGCACCCGCCGCGACCAAACTCTCCAGTCCCCGTCTATTGACTGCTCCTGCACCTAACCGCGAGCAAAAATCGTGCAATGATGTGAATTTAGTATTCTTTCGGGCCTCGACGATGGCTTGGACACTGGCCGAACCCATACCTTTGATAGCGGTCAGACCGTAGCGAACGGCACCATCGCCGGGCGTAAAGCCCTCATCTGATTCATTTATATCCGGCGGTAGCAATTGGAGGCCGAGCGAGCGCAATTCCGTCGAGTATTTATACACCTTCGCACTGTCCTGGGCTTCGTGCGAAAGTACGGACGCATAGAAATGTGGCGGATAATGGGCCTTTAAGTAAGCAGTTTGAAAGGCAAGCACAGCATAAGCCATCGAGTGACTACGATTAAAGCCATAGTCTGCGAATTTGGACATCAAGTCAAAGATCTCTTTGGCGGTTTTCCTTTCGATCCCGCGCTCGACAGCACCCGAAACAAACTTTGTTTCGTGCGTCAACATTTCTTCGACCTTTTTCTTACCCATCGCCCGCCGCATAAGGTCGGCCTCACCGAGACTGTATCCGGCGAGCTTCTGAGCAAGCTGCATGATCTGTTCCTGGTAAACCAGCACTCCAAAAGTGTTTCCGAGAATATCTTCCATTTCCGGAACGATATATTCTACGGGCTTGACCCCTCTATGACGGTCGATAAAATCATCGATCATCCCGCCGTCAAGCGGTCCCGGACGGTAGAGAGCGTTGAGTGCACTAAGGTCTTCGAGTTCCTTTGGTTTCAAGCGACGGCACATATCGGCCATCCCGGACGATTCAAACTGAAAGATGGCTTCCGTTCGGCCCTCGCCGAATAGCTGCATTGTCTTTTCTTCGTTATTGGGAATGCTAGTCCAGTCAATTGTTTCACCGAGCCTCGCTTTGATCGACGCCAGACAATCGGCGATCACCGTTAGCGTTGTAAGGCCGAGAAAGTCCATCTTGAGCATCCCGACCTTTTCGAGGTCGTTCATTGGATACTGGCTCGTGAGTTCGTCCTTGGACATTGCAACCGGCACAAGCTCTTGCAACGGCCTCGGGCTGATCACAACACCTGCCGCGTGGACCGAAGTGTGACGGGCGCACCCTTCGATCCGCAATGCGAGTTCGACAAGGTCATTTACTCTTGGGTCGGCATTCATTGCCGCACTGAGTTCAGGTACCTCTTTTAATGCCTGTGAAATACTGACGTTTCGACCGCGCACCGGTGGCGGTATCATCTTTGCGATACGCTCGACATCGCCGTACGGCATATTTAGGACCCGTCCAACGTCCTTGATCGCCGCTCTCGAGGCCATCGTTCCAAATGTCACGATCTGACACACCGATTCGCGTCCATAGAGTTGCGTTACGTGATCTATCACCTCGCCGCGGCCGCGTATGCAAAAGTCGATGTCAATATCAGGCATCGAAACACGCTCTGGATTTAGAAATCGCTCAAATAGCAGTTCGTGCTGCAGCGGATCGACATCAGTTATACGCAGACAATACGCGGCGAGCGACCCGGCGGCAGAACCGCGTCCCGGCCCGACCGGGATACCCTTTTCTCGGGCGTATCGTATAAAATCCCAAACAATGAGGAAATAGCCCGGAAACCCCATCTTCTTGATCGTCGCGATCTCAATGGCCAACCGTTCCCGATACTCCGTTATGCTGTGCTTCAACCTTCCATTCGCTAACAACGGATCCCATTCGGACCGCTTCCTTTCATCAAATCCGTCGTTTAAGACCTTAACGAAGTATTCGTCTTCGTCCATCGACGTATATTCGGGCGGGATCGGATATTTTGGAAGTTGTCGATGTTCGTCGCCTTGCGGCATTTCAAACTCGATCATTTCCGCGATCTTGACTGTGTTTGTCAGTGATTCCGGCAACTCGCCACCAAAAATATCCCACATCTCTTCAGCAGACCTGAGATATCGTAGTGACGTTTCCGGCGAAGTCCGTGAATTCTCACCGAGAGTGCGCCCGTCCGCCAAAGCGATCAATGCCTGTTGGGCTCGAGCGTCTTCGCGGTTCAAATATTGGACGTCGTTTGTGGCGACAATCGGCAGATCGGCGGTCTTAGAAAACTCGATGATCTTACGAGTAGCAGCGATGAAGTGGGGCTCACAGTGATCTTGTATCTCCAGGTAAAAGCGATCTTTACCTAGAATTTCTTCAAGTGATTTAGCAACCTCAAGTGCTCTCTTATCATTTCCTGTATTCAGGTAGTGGCCGACAATTTCTTCGGGGCCGGAGGATAAGCCGATCAAGCCTTCCGAATTCTCAGCCAAGAGCTCAAAATCGATGCGGGGGCGGTGCAGGAATCCCTCGGTAAATGCCTTTGATGCTAGCATCGCGAGATTCCTATATCCGGCGAGGTCCTTGGCCAAAAGCACTAAGCGATAGAAGGGCTTTTCGCCTGGCGCCAAGGCCGAACTTCGCTCGTGTCTGCTCCCCGACGTCACATACGCCTCGTAACCGATGATCGGCTTGATGCCGATACCAGCCATTGTGTTAAAAAACGTAACGGCACCGTACATATTGCCGTAATCTGTGAGAGCACAGGCCTTGAGGTCGAGTTCCTCGAGTCTATTGGCCAGTGGCTTCAGTTGGATTGTGCTTTGCAACAGGCTATAATCTGAATGCAAATGAAGATGGACGAAATCCTTGGCTGAAAACGGCTTGAATTTGGTTTCGTTTGGCATGTTATGAAAAAAGTTTATCTCGAAACCTACGGCTGTCAAATGAACGTATCTGATTCGGAACGTATCTCGACGACGCTTGCCGGCCGCGGTTACGAAATGACTAACGACGAGGCTCAAGCGGACGTTGTGATCCTAAATACCTGCTCGGTTCGCGAAAAGGCCGAACAGAAGCTTTATTCACGCGTCGGCCGTATTCGGCACGCTGATCGCCCAAAGCCGATCGTTGGCGTTATGGGCTGTGTGGCCCAATTAGAGGGCGAAACACTTTTCTCCAAGATCGAGGGCCTAGATTTTGTCGTTGGCACGCAAGCTGTAGGCCGTGTTGCGGACGCAATTGCCAGGACGTTATCCACCGATGAAGCCGTAGTCGATCTTGGCAGCCGCGAGGTCAATTATGACTGGACAGTCGCCGAGAACCAAAGACATTCGCCATATATAGCGTTTTTGCCGATCATCGAGGGATGTAACAAGTTCTGCACGTATTGTATCGTGCCGTTTGCACGTGGGCGGGAACGAAGTCGTTCAGCATCTGAGATAGTCCGGCAAGTGCTCGAATTACGTCGAAATGGCGTTAGGGAAGTTCATCTGATCGGGCAAAACGTCAATAGCTATAAGCCTGAAAGCGAATCCGGCCTCGAACAATTCGAAGGGAAGTCGGCCTTCTCCAGACTCTTGAGAGCGGTTGCGGCGACCGGAATCGAGCGTGTAAAGTTTGCCACGTCATTTCCCCGTGATTTTAATGACGATATTGTGGATGTGATCGAGTCACACGACAACGTTTGCAATTGGGTCCATCTGCCGGTTCAATCGGGCAGCTCCAGGATCCTCGCCGCAATGAAGCGCGGTCATACTATCGAAAAGTATCTTAAAAAGATCGATCGGATCAAATCGTCGACAAAAGACATCTCGCTTACCACAGATATTATCGTGGGATTTCCGGGCGAGACGGAAGACGATTTTCAAGCGACGATAAAAATGGTCGAGTATTGCGGCTTTGACAGTGCCTACATCTTCAAATACTCGCCAAGGCCCGGCACGCCCGCATTCGAAATGGCCGACGATGTAAGTCCGGAGGAAAAGACACGTCGTTTTATCGAACTTGAGAATACCCAGAAACGCATACAGAGCAACAACTTGCAGCGATATCTTAACAAAGTGCTTAAGGTCCTGGTCGAACGCCCGTCGACTCGGACTGACGGTGGCCTCACTGGCCATTCGACGTGCCAGAAACTTGTCAATTTCGTTGGAACCACAGATATGATCGGTCAAATCGTGGATGTGCGTGTGACACAGATCAAGACCAATTCGCTATTTGGCGTACCCGTATAAGATGAATATGCAGTCTGACCCCTCATTGGTCGAAGTAAAGATCGGGGCCCTGATAATGGACCCGAACACAAATACGCCGATCGTCGTCTTAAAAGGCGTCGACAGCGAGGCCGTACTCCCAATTTGGGTTGGTGCGTTCGAAGCAAATGCGATCGCTCTAGAGATCGAAAAGGTTGCTCCACAACGCCCAATGACGCACGATCTGCTGAGGAACGTGATCATAGAGTGCGGCCTTTTGGCATCAAGCGTAGTCGTTACAGACCTTGCGGAAAATACGTTTTACGCACGAATCGAGCTTTTGGACAAAAAGGGTGACGCGGTGTTCTTTGACGCGCGGCCGTCCGACGCGATCGCATTGGCTTTGCGCCTCGATTGTCCGATCTTCGTCGAACAGAAAGTTTTAGATCTTTCGAGCACATCTAATCCGATCACGGAACATTCTGACGACGACGAGATAACCCCGGGCGAGGACTGGCCGGAGCTGATCGGGTGATATCCGCGGATGTACCTGCCGTATTTATTACATAATCTCTATTATCAGACGCAAGGACTGATTGTGAAACGGCTAACGCGATTCCGCTCCGTCTTTGGATAGTTCCCCCCGCTTAAACTCTGTTACGTTCGCGTATGCTTTATCCCGAGTACATCTCTCGGAGCTCCCCCAAGACGTTCTGTTCTTATAACATCGCCCGTCGATCGTCCCCGCATAGGCGTGCCGCGTATTGTCACGAGGTGTTGCCCAACGGATTCACTTTGACACCGGGGCTGCAACGTTTTATAATTCTCGTTTTGTTATCTGAAGAAGATTCCAATTAGTAGAACCTGATATAAGGAGTTACGTAAACAATTGAGTAACGGAAATTTTCTATTCACGTCTGAATCGGTCACCGAAGGCCACCCGGACAAGATCGCCGATCACATATCGGACGCGATCCTCGACGCGATCCTCGAGCAAGACCCGCAAGCGCGCGTCGCTTGTGAAACTCTGGTAACGACCGGATTGGCCGTAGTAGCAGGCGAGATCACCACAACCGCCAAGGTTAATTATAAACAGATCATTCGTGAGACGATCGAAGAGATCGGCTACAACGATGCGGAATTTGGGTATGACTCGAATACTTGCAGCGTGATCGATGCGATAGGCACCCAATCGCCTGATATTTCTCAGGGTGTTGATACCGGCGGTGCGGGCGACCAGGGCTTGATGTTCGGTTATGCCTGCAATGAAACGCCGGAACTGATGCCGATGCCGATCCAACTTGCTCATAATCTTACACGAAGATTGTCGCAGGTTCGTCGCGACGGCACGATTCCCTATCTTCGTCCTGATGGCAAATCACAGGTTTCGATCGAGTATCGCGACGGCCGTCCGTTCCGCGTCGAGGCAGTTGTTATTTCATCGCAAACTGCTGATCTCGACATCGAAGATATTCGTGCAGACATAATGGAGCACGTCATTAAGCCCGTCATTCCGGCGGATATGATCGACGACAACACCAAATATCACATCAATCCTACCGGAAAGTTTGTGATCGGCGGCCCGATGGGCGATGCCGGTGTTACGGGTCGAAAGATCATTGTCGATACCTACGGCGGCTATGCTCCGCACGGTGGCGGTGCTTTCTCGGGCAAAGACCCGACAAAGGTCGATCGCTCCGCGGCATATATGGCCCGCTACATCGCTAAGAATGTGGTTGCAGCCGGACTGGCAGACAAATGTACGGTACAGTTGGCCTATGCTATCGGAGTCGCCGAGCCGGTATCGGTCTTGATCGATAGTCACGGCACGGGTACGATCGATGACGAACAGATCGCGGACATCGTAAGGGAGAATTTCACCCTTACGCCTGCGGCGATCATCGAGACACTCGATCTGCGTCGCCCGATCTATAAACAAACCGCTCGTTTTGGACATTTTGGCCGAAAGAACGACGAATTTACTTGGGAAGTTACGGACAAGGCTGCTGCATTGAGAACCGCGGCAGATAATCATAGAGGTATCGGTACAAATGGCTAATCCTGGAACATCAATGGAATACGACATCAAAGACATAAACCTTGCACCGCAAGGCAAACAGCGAATTGAGTGGGCCGACCGCGAAATGCCGGTGCTCCGGCTCATACGCGAGCGTTTTGAGGCTGAAAAGCCGTTGGTCGGCGTTAAGCTCATCGCTTGTGCCCACATCACAACAGAAACAGCGAATCTTGCTCGTACACTTCAGGCCGGCGGTGCCGAGTCACTCTTGATCGCGTCGAACCCGCTTTCGACCCAGGATGACGTCGCTGCTTCCCTCGTAGCCGATTGGGGCATTCCCGTGATGGCTCATAAGGGTGAATCTACGGAAACGTATGTCCGCCACGTCAAAGCCGCTCTCGACACCAATCCGAATCTTATTATCGATGACGGTTCGGATGTCGTCGCGACAATGATCAAAGAAAAGCCGGAGCTTATCGCTACCTTGATCGGAACGACTGAAGAAACAACCACCGGGATCGTCCGCCTTCAGGCGATGGTCAAGGCCGGCGTACTCACGTTCCCTTCGATCGCGGTAAACGACGCACAGACGAAGCACTTTTTTGACAACCGTTACGGCACCGGACAATCGACGCTTGACGGCATCATCCGTGCGACCAATATCCTGCTCGCAGGTAAAACGCTCGTCGTGGTCGGCTATGGTTGGTGCGGAAAGGGCGTCGCGATGCGTGCCCGTGGAATGGGTGCCAACGTGGTCGTCACCGAGATCGACCCGATCAAAGCGATCGAGGCGGTTATGGATGGAATGCGTGTGCTGCCGATGAACGATGCGGCAAAGGTTGGCGATTTCTTCGTCACCGTAACGGGCAACCGTCACGTTATCGATAAAGAGCACTTTGAGGTGATGAAGGACGGAGCGATCGTTTGCAACAGCGGTCACTTTGATCTCGAACTCAATCTGGATGCACTTCGTGAAATGTCGGCTGAAGCAGTCAAACGTCGCCCGTTTGTCGAAGAATACATAACCCACAAGGGCCGCAGCGTGATCGTGCTTGGCGAAGGCCGACTGATCAATCTGGCCGCCGCCGAAGGCCATCCTGCTTCGGTAATGGATATGTCATTTGCTAACCAGGCTCTGTCTGCCGAATTCTTGGTGAAGAATCACGGTAAGCTTGCCGCCGGCGTACACATTCTACCTAAGGAAGTCGATCAGGAGATCGCATCGCTCAAGCTACGTGCAATGGGCGTATCGATCGACGAATTGACACCTGAAATGCTCGAATATATGGGTAGCTGGGAGTCCGGAACCTAGTCCCCAATTCCCTTCTCGATCAATATAAGAAGCCCGGCGATCGCCGGGCTTCTTATTTGTTCGGCCGAATTTTATGCATCCTACGTGCGGACCTTTGAAACTAAATAAACGCCAAGCATCGAAAATATCACGATCGGGCTCCAAATAGCCGAGACCGGCCCCAACACACCGTTCATCCCCATCTGCTCAAAGACGTTTGTCACGCCCGTGTAAACGAGCCAGAGGCCGACAGCGTACCCAACGGTTATCACCTTGCCCTTTCGACTGAGCGACAGCGAAAACGGGGCTGTGAACAACGCGATAACAAATGGTAACAGCAACAATGAATGACGCTTTTGTAGAGCGACTGCAAAACTGCGTGATTCGACATCAGAATCGCTCGTCTTCACGCGTTCTGAGATCTCCGCCGAGGTCATATGACTGGGCTTAGCGATAATTTCGATGAACGGATTTTGCACTTCTGCCAAAGCCATTTCGCTCAGGTCCTGTTTCGTTACTCGGCCATCGATAATATCCAAGCGTTCGACCTTACCGAAAAGCCGAACGTTTCCACTTGAATATTTCCCCTTTTGGGCGTGGTACACGGTTTGCAATTTGGTTTGGTCACCCACAAACTCGTAAACTACCACGTCCGACGCACAACGATCCGAGCATTGGGCATCACTCTCCTCGTTATCAGACGCAAAGATGAGTGATCCTATCGTCGTCGGCCCCGGATATGCTGCGGCCAACCAGGTCCCGGCACCCTGTCCTTGAGATCCGCTACCTGCCGTTACGTTATCAGACGCTGCCCGGTCACTAACGGGGCCGGATAGGCACTGCTTCCCCGCCTTAGCATTGATTCCACCATCACCTGTTCCGTTATCAGACGCAACGTGGAGCGGCGACTCGTCAACAGAATAACTTTGCCCTGTTGCGGGTGACGTCATTTCGAATGAATATATCCGATTGCCGTTTGCCACCCAATATCTTCCACCCGCCGCCGACTGCAACGGCCCTTTTCTGATCTGGTTTCGAATCGAATCTTGGATCTGATTCGAAACCGGTGCGATCCGTTCCTGGATCACCCAGTTTAGTCCGCCCACCAGGAGCATCAACAAAAAGCACGGAACCAATAATCGATATGCGCTTTTGCCCGCGGAGATCCACGTCACGATCTCGTTTTGTCGAGATTTGATCACGTATGTCGCCAATATTGCGACCATCGCGGCAGAAGGAGCAAAGTATAGATATAGAAATGGTGAAAGATAAAAAAGATATTTCATCAGCAACCAGATCCCGCCATCCATAACGCCGGCAAATCGCCAGAGTTCAAATGCCGTAAAAACGGCCGATATGATCAATAGAAAGACAACGGTAACGACAAAATATCGAAGTAAATTAACCAGCAGGTCGAAATCGCCCAGTCCCGTCGTTAGATCAACAAATAGATTCCGCGACTGTAATTTTTCTTTGGGCCTGACGAATGAGTGCCAAAAGCCGGCGCTTCGCTCGCCCCAACCGCTTAGGTAACTTACGCGTCGCGAAACGCTTAGCCATACGATCGCTGCAACGCTACCGGCAATGGGCAGAATGCCGGCGGCAATGACCGAAACTCGGCCTGTACGAGCTAATTGCTCGCCTAAAAACGCAAGCAGATAGTACCCGACCAACCCCACGATCGACAGAAAAACGCCGAAGCCACGCCCGCTTCGGTTGAAGCGAATCACCATCGCAGTTCCCAGCAAACAAAACAAAAGTGGTGAGATCGACAGGATTATCCTTCGTTGCCACAATAGTTCGGCTTCAATTCGGTCCTTCCCTTCTTTGTTCTTTGCATATTCCGAGAGTTCCGACAATCCAAGTTCTTCCGGTGTGCTATCTGATCCGCTGAGACGCTCGATCAATTCACTTCTTTTGGTGCGAATTGCCAATCGAACTTCTCCAATATTCTCGGTTGCGAATTTACCTGTAACCGTGTCGCTCGGGATCGTCGTCACCGTCGCGTTCTGCAAAACTAACTCGGACAATTGCCCGGAGACGTCTATTCGGCCGTCGCCTGACGTTATCAGACGCATATCACCCGAGCCGGGCTGTTTTTGAAAGATAAAAAGGTTCTTCCACGTTCCTTTCTCCAGATCCCCGTCCTTAACGTAGATCGTGTATCCCGCTACTTCGGAGTTGAACACGCCCGGTTCGATCGGCGACTCAAGCTTTCGGATCGATGTTTGGAGGGCGACGCTGCGGACTAACGCGGCTGCCATCGGGACGCCGCGTAGATTTACCAGAAAGGCAAACAGTGACAATAACAACCCAAGGATCACGATTGGCACCATAACCTGCAGATTGCCGACCCCGGCCGCCCTGATCGCGGTCAGTTCGCTGTCACCCTGCATTTTTGAAAGGCCGATGATCGTGCCGACAAGCATAGCCATCGGACAGGTAAACGCGATCACGTTCGGAATAAGCGCGATCGTCAGTTGCCATATTAGGTTGACCGGAATATTCACACTAAAGAATATGTCCGAGAACCTGCCGGCCTGCTGGACAAATAGGATCACACTCAACACAAGCCACGAAAATACAAAGTACGGCAGTATCGCCTGCACCAAATATTTAGATATAAGCCAGCCTATCTGTTTCATTTATCGTGAGTTGTATATAGAAAAGGCTTGTTCGGTTGATACTTCGCGGCCGATAGCCTGTGAGATTATCCGCTTTAGCACCACCGATAACTCGGCAAGGTGTGTGCGCTCGTTGCCGTGGGCCAAAGTGAACTTTTCCGGCGATAACCGCTGAACGGCCGTATATATTGTTCTGTGCGATTGATCGATCGTGCGGCCCGACGACGCACGGCGGCAGTTAGTACACAACAGTTGAAAATTGGCCGAGAGATCTGTGATCTCACCATCTAGAAATTCACGTTCGCAGACACTGCATCGCCGCCATTCGGGAAGTAAACCAGTCAGACGCAGCAACCAGATCTCAAAGTAAACTCCGATGGCAAGCAGTCGTGCATTATCGACTTCAGCAGTTTCAAGACAGGCTTTGACCATTCGGTAAAGCGTTTCATTCGGGTCATGAGGCGGCGAAAGTGCGACGATAAGGTCTGCGAGATACGTGAACTTAATTAAGAATTCCGGGTCACTTGCCGCTGCGAAATATGATCTGAGCAGTTCGATGTTTTGGACTGAAACCAATTCAACGCCTTCCTTTTCAAAATAGGTGATGCGAACGATCGAAAAGGGTTCCAATCCGCTGCCAAACTTGCTCTTAAGGCGCTTGGCTCCCTTTGCGACAGCTCTAACGACCCCGTGATCCTCCGTAAAAAGCACAACGATCTTGTCGGCTTCGGCTAGGCTGTAGCATTTCAGAATCAGGCTTTCCGTTTCGATCAACGCCATCCATTTACCAGGGAATAAAATACAAGATCCAGGCCATTACCAGACTCACGACGACAAATTGAAGAAAGGTTTTGCCGGCATATATGATGCGTTCACGATTTGTTCCGTCGAGAAAAGTACCGAATGCGATCGACACAAGCAGTGCAAATCCGATCAGATAGAGAAAATGGATCATTTTTTCCTCCCAAGCGAAATGTCGACGGCATCAAGCATAGCCAGGAAGTTAAGTAGTCCGGCAACCTCGAGAAATCTCCCGCCGTACTCAAACGTGGCGAGTGCAGCAATGTTTGGCGCGGGCCTTGACGCAATTATCCAACTGATTATTGCACCGAGCCCGTTGCCTAACCGTGCGAACGAATTGAGCAGATACAATAGTGTGCCGTCCTTAAAGTCAAAGCCGGGATAATGTGCCCCGCCGCTCAATACAGCGACAATAAAGAGTGTCCATATCACCGCAGCGATGATGATCCCGCGCGTCGAACGCTTCTGGATCAAGTGTCCGCTGCCGGGTATAAACCAAGATATAAGGCCGATTATTACTGGATTATCCATTAAGTTTATGTGTCAGGTTGCCGAATTTCTCTAGTTATTCTGCATTGATGTTCTACTTTAACTCACTATCGCTATCTATCTGACTCCATAGATATTATGACTCGCCGCTTTTTACCCTTTGATGATCATTACCGACCATCGGCGAAGCTCGCTTCACGGTTGTGACAATTAGCCACAAACCGTTCAAATATCATTCGCGATAGCTCATCGCTCGCCCAAGATAGTTCGGGGTGCCATTGCACGCCCAGTACAAATCGACCACTCCGTGTGTCTTGTACGCTTTCGACGATCCCGTCCGGAGCAAATGCGACTGCCTCCAGGCCGTCGCCGATCCGCCCGATCGCTTGATGGTGATGCGAATTTACTCTAATCGACGATCGCGATGTTAAATGGTCCGCGGTTTCGCCCAGTAACCAGTTCGGTGCGTACGTTATCGTGTGCGACCCACGAGCAAGAGGCATCCCTTGTTCGTGCTTTATCGGGTCTGCGATCTGCGAGTCGATATCCTGCACAAGGCTTCCGCCGCGTGCAACGTTAAGTGCCTGCATTCCGTAACAGATAGCAAGCATAGGTAAATGTAGTTTCTCAGCTACTTCAATGACTAGACGCTCTGTTTCGTCCTTTTCCGGCACTACTCTTTTAAGGTTTCGATGGGGCTCTTCGCCGTAGTATTGCGGATCGACGTCAGTATCGCTGCCGGGCAGCAATATTCCATCTAGATCTTTAAGCGTCGATTCTATATATTCCCTGCGAGGAATCAGCCCGATATGGACAGGATCGCCGCCTGCCGCCTCGATCGCTTCGGAGTAGTCACGGCCAAGATAGAAACGCCGGGTTTCGATCTCGA
Source organism: Chloracidobacterium sp. (assembly GCA_016720705.1). Classification (NCBI taxonomy): domain Bacteria; kingdom Pseudomonadati; phylum Acidobacteriota; class Blastocatellia; order Chloracidobacteriales; family Chloracidobacteriaceae; genus Chloracidobacterium; species Chloracidobacterium sp. Next base: position 449,456 of record JADKKB010000001.1, read on the forward strand.
GCCGCATTGTTATACCTATCTTCGGACGATTGCTCATAAACTCTTTAATGTTCAATCAAATACACCAGCGATGTCAATTTGAGCATTTGAAATTAAACCCTTATCATTAAGGTTTAATGATCAACTCAGAACAATCGCGTATTCGATCTACTACGGTACTGCTTGTGAGGCGTGACGGCAAAGCCGCTATGGCAGGCGACGGCCAGGTGACGCTTGGCGAGACTGTGATAAAGGGAAATGCCAGAAAGGTACGGCGGCTTTTCAACGGCAAGATCCTGACGGGCTTTGCCGGTTCGACCGCCGACGCCTTTTCCCTGCTCGCTCGCTTTGAGACTAAACTCGAACAATTTCAAGGACAACTTGAGCGCTCGGCGATCGAATTGGGCAAGGATTGGCGAACCGACAAGTATTTACGAAATCTAGAGGCCCTGCTGATCGTCGCCGATTCGACCGATGCGTTCCTGATATCGGGAAAGGGCGATGTTATATCATCTGACGACGGTTTGCTCTCGGTGGGCTCGGGCAGTATGTACGCTCTTGCAGCAGCCAGAGCGTTGATCAAGCACACTTCCCTGTCCGCTCGCGAGATCGCCGAGGAATCGCTCAGAATCGCCGGCGAGATCTGTATCTATACAAATTCCGACATTACTCTCGAAGAAATTTAGATGGCAATATATTTAGGTGGTGAAACTGCCCCCAAGGGGCCAAAGCTTGACGATCTCACACCTCGACAGATCGTGGCAGAACTCGACAAATATGTCGTCGGCCAGACAGCGGCCAAAAAAGCTGTGGCCGTGGCACTGCGCAACAGGATCCGCAGGCAAAAACTGTCGCCGGAAATGGCGGCGGACGTGTTGCCGAAAAATATTCTGATGATCGGCTCGACCGGCGTCGGAAAGACTGAAATTGCACGGCGCCTTGCACGCCTCGCCAATTCGCCGTTCATCAAGATCGAAGCGTCGAAATTTACCGAGGTCGGTTATATGGGCCGGGACGTCGATTCGATGGTTCGCGAACTAGCGGATGTCGCCGTCGATATGGCTAAGCAAACCGCTTTCGAAGACGTAACGACGCGCGCCGAGCAAAATGTCGAAGAACGCCTGCTCGACATCCTCTTGCCGCCGGTGCATAGCTTCGACGACCTCTCGGAGGACGGCGGTGACACTGACGAAAAACCTTTGGCACGAACGCGTGAGAAACTCCGTGAGCAACTGCGTCGCGGCGAACTTGACGATCGCTTGATCGACTTTGACACTCAGGACCGCTCAAATGCGTCGATCGACTTTATCGGCGGCCAGGGAATGGAGGAAATGGGCGTCAATATGCGTGATATGCTCGGGAATCTGTTTCCGACCAAGACAGTCAGCAAAAAAATGCCACTCGCCGAAGCCCGCGAGTATATGCTCCGCGACGAACAGGAATCGCTCGTCGATATGGATCAGATCACCCGCCAGGCCCTCGAAAAGGCACAGCAGTCGGGCATTATCTTCTTGGACGAACTCGATAAGATCGCCGGCCGCGAGTCAGGCGGCAATCCGGCAGTTTCCCGCGAGGGCGTCCAACGCGACCTTTTGCCGATCGTCGAGGGCACGAACGTCAACACAAAATACGGTATGGTCAGTACCGAACATATTTTATTCATCGCCGCCGGGGCGTTCCACGTTGCAAAGCCTTCAGACTTGATCCCCGAACTTCAAGGACGGTTTCCGATCCGGGTCGAACTAGAGTCGCTAACGATCGATGACCTTAAACGCATACTTGTCCAACCAAAGAATTCGTTGATAAAGCAGTATCAGGCACTTTTGAGTACCGAGGGGATCAACCTTGAGTTCACCGGCGATGCCATTGACCGCCTTGCGGAGTTAACCGAAGAGATCAATAAAAATACCGAAAACATCGGAGCTCGGCGACTGCATACTCTGGTTGAAAAACTCCTGGAAGAGATCAGCTTTCTCGGCGGCGAACTCGAAGAGAAAACGCAGATCATCGATGCCGCGTACGTCAACGATAAGTTGGGCGAACTATCAGCCGACCCGAACCTTCGACAATACATCCTCTAAAGTGGACCAAATGTTGCTCAACTTTGCTAAAAGTTCGTCGTTTCAGAAGTTTACCGACCGTTTCGGCGGCCGCACTCTAATTCTGCTTTGCGTCGCTACGACACTCATACTTAGTTTCGGCTGCGGCAAACGAAAGCCGCCGACCCCGCCGAAGGAACGTGTGTCTCAGCGGGTTGAACTGAGCGGATTTCAAAGAGGTAATCAGGTGATCCTTAATTGGAAAATGCCTGCCCGAAACGCCGAAAGGACGAGCGTTCTTAATATCGACCGGATCGATATCTATCGGTTCGCCGAGCCATCGTCGGCACCACAGACGCTTTCTGAAGAAGAATTTGCCTCGAAAAGCACTTTGATCGCCACGCTTTCGATAAAAGATTCGGACTTTGGGCTCAAGACACTTTTCCATACGGACAACCTTGCGTTTGCGGGACAACCCGCAAGACTCCGTTACGCAATGCGTTTTGCCAATGCATCCGGACAAAAGGCGGCGTTTTCCAACTTCTTTATGATCGAACCGGCATCAAAGGTTGCCGATGTTCCGTCCGGGCTTGTCGCAGTCCTTTCGCAGGACTCGATCAGCCTAAAATGGCAGCCACCCACAACAAATATCGACGGCACGACGCCCGTCAGCGTGCTCGGATACAATGTCTACCGGTCGATGTCTGAAACAGATCCCGGAAAATTGCTGAACAAATCACCGATCACAACGACTGAATACACGGACGATTTCTTTGAATTTGGAAAAACGTATTTCTATTTCGTTCGTGCGGTATCGGTCGGAAAGGATGCAAACCCCATCGAGAGCCTCGAGACCAATATCCTAAAGCTGAAGCCGATCGATAGTTTTGCTCCGAGTGCTCCGGCGGCAATAACGCTAGCCGTTGGGCAGAAACAGATCTCTATCTTCTTCGCGATCAATCCGGAAAAGGATATTGCCGGATACTCAGTATATCGATCAACAGATCGCGATACGCCTAAAGAGAAATGGCAACTCCTAACGCCTACGTTGTTGAAAACAAATACGTTCCAAGACACGACAGTCGAGGCGGCAAAACAATACTTTTATTACTTGACCGCGACGGATACCACGGGCAACGTTAGTCTTCCGTCCGAGGTTGTGACCGAAACAGTTAGATAGACATTTATGAAGATATGCAGATTTAGCTACAACGGCGAGACCCATATCGGGGTGATCGATCACGATCGGGTGCATCTGTTCGGCGATATTTTGACCGATCACGTTGCGAGCTTCGATCTGAATGAAGTCACGATGCTTCCGCCGGCATCGCCGTCGAAAATCGTTTGTGTCGGCCGAAATTATGCGGACCACGCCAAGGAACTGGGAAACGATGTGCCGTCTGAACCGCTTTTGTTCCTTAAAGCTCCGTCGGCGATCATCAATGACGGCGCCGCTATAGTAATACCTACACAATCAGATCAGGTTGAACACGAAGGTGAACTCGCAATCGTTATCTCTAAGAAATGTAAAGGACTTACGGAGCAGGACGTCGCAGTGGAATACGTCTTTGGATACACCTGCCTCAATGACGTGACTGCCCGCGATCTTCAGCGAAAGGATGGCCAATTCACGCGGGCAAAATCATTTGACACATTTTGCCCGATCGGTCCGTTCATTGAAACTGATCTGGACACCACTGATCTGTCGGTAACGACACGAGTAAACGGCGACGTGCGACAGCAAGGCCGAACGTCGCAAATGGTATTCTCCGTCGAGTTTCTGATACGATATATATCAAATATGATGACGCTCAATGCTGGGGATGTTATTGCGACCGGCACACCGTCCGGCGTGTCCAAGATGAGTGCCGGAGATATCTGCGAGGTTGAGATCGAGGGCATCGGAATACTCACAAACCCTGTGGTTTAAGCACGTCGTTACAGTTTTTCTTGCACTGAAATCTAAAAGGTAAATATGAAATTTTTTATTGACACGGCAAATCTAGCCGAAATCAAAGAAGCCGCCGAACTGGGAATGATCGATGGCGTTACCACCAACCCATCACTTGTCGCCAAAGAAGGCGATGTCGACTTTAAGGAACACATCGCCGCGATCTGCGCTATCGTCGATGGCGACGTGTCCGCTGAGGTGACGGCACTCGATACTGAAGGTATGCTTCGCGAAGGACGCGAATTGGCAAAGATCGCTCCGAATGTAGTGATCAAATGCCCTTTGACGCTCGAAGGCCTTAAGGCGACGCGCATCTTCCGTGCTGAGGGCACGAAGGTGAACGTCACGCTATGCTTCTCGGCCGCTCAGGCCCTGCTAGCCGCCAAGGCCGGTGCGAGCTATATCTCACCGTTCATCGGTCGTCTTGACGATGTTGGTCAAGAAGGAATGCAGGTCGTTCGCGATATTGTACAGATCTACGATAACTATGGATTTGCTACCGAGGTGCTGGCAGCCTCGATCCGTAGCCCCATGCATATCGTCGATTGTGCTCTTGCCGGAGCAGACGTCGCAACGATCCCATTCAAGGTGATACAGCAATTGGTCAAGCATCCGTTGACCGATAAGGGACTCGACGGGTTTATGTCGGACTGGAAGAAGAGCGGCCGCAGTTAGTTGCCTGAGCATACATTAGTAATGGCGGAAGCGTGCTATACGCTTCCGCCATTTGTTTGGGTGCCCGCATTTGCGGCTTCAACTTTGTCGGATAACTAAACTAAGACAAAGACGATCGCAGTTCGGCCTGCAGTCCCGCCACGTCAGGGTATTTCTGCACGGCGTTTCGGTACTTAGCCCGAAAATACTCATCTTCTTCCGTCATTTCGACGAGCTCTGAGATCATTACCAGATTCGCATTGACCAGATCATCCGGAACACCGTCTTTGGCGACAAACATCTCATCGATCTCCACGATCAACATCGAGAACTTTCGAAGCCAAGCAAAGTCTGCATTTTCCAAAAGGATATTCAAAAACTCGCTCGCTTTAAGCGGTCCGTGGATCTCCTCAAACAACTCACGTTCGCGATCGATCAATGACTTATGCAGTTTAAGTAGGATATTACGTGCGTTCTTGAGCTTTTCAACATTTTCCATATATAAATCTTAGCGTACTTTGGATACTTTCTAAATAACGAGTACCGTGCTAATCTTTGATTATTAGCACGCTAAGTAACTTTAATTAGCAGGCTATTAATCTCTGTGTAGCCCGCTACGGGTTGATTATTAGCCAGCAAATTCCTTGCTTAAGGTAATAGGAGCTCTCACATAGATGGAAGATCTCATTAAATTTGAAGACACTGTAAGCTTCGTTCTTGCCAAGGTTTCGACCGGATTCCGCACCGCCCTCGAACATAGGATGGGTCTGATCGGGCTGCACGGCGGCCAGATTTTCGTGCTATTCGAATTGTGGAAAAAAGACGGCCAACGTCAGGTCGACCTCGCTAAAAAATTGGATATCGCAGCTCCGACCATACATAAAATGGTCAATGGCCTGATCGAGATAGACCTGGTCACACGTGCAAAGTACGAAAATGATGCTCGTTCGACACGGATATTTATTACACCGGCCGGTATCTCGAAGCGCCCCGAAATCGAGGCTCAGTGGCTCGAACTCGAAGCAAATTGCCTAAGTTGCCTTAATGCAACAGAGCGAGCGGTTGCATTCGGCATACTCAATAAACTCCGGAGCAATTATGCCGGCCGCCCTGCTCCGGAAGACGGCGACTAGAAATTGCAATTCGCTTTTTGGTTAAAAATAGCTAGAATACGGTTATCCGAAATTGATCGACATAACCACGGAGGCTCTCTTGAAGATACTACTTGCAACCGACGGAACTAAATACAGCGAAGCTGCGGCCGATATGGTCGCGAAATTGAGACTCGACAATGAGGATTCTGTAAGGGTCGTCAGTGTCGTCGATATGGCGGTTCCGCTTGCCGTTGATATTTACGGCGGCTATCTGCCTGACACGACCGAACTCGAAAAGACCGCTCGCGAATCCGCCGCAAAGGTAGTGGAAGACGCGATGGCCAGACTGACCGCAAAGCTCCAACCCGACGGAGTAACCATCGACGGAGACGTGCTATACGGGTCGCCCGACAGCAGGATAGTCGAGACCGCAGAGGACATTCACGCTGATATGATCGTGATCGGTTCCCACGGCTATAAGCGTTGGGAAAGACTATTGTTGGGCTCGGTTTCGAATTCGGTAGTTCATCACGCGCATTGTTCAGTGATGGTCGTGCGGACTGACGCTGCCGAATAATGTCGGATCCCTCGATAACTGTCAATTCTCGCAAATTTGACGGATCGATCAGCCGAACGTGGCATTGCCAGCCCGTTGAGATCACAACTGATTCAGTAGTCCTTGTCGGTCAGTTTGAAAAGGACGTAGTCCATCCTGATCTGGGGACAATATCTGCGGGCACGATCTCTTACGAATTTTTTTGGCCCAGACGTTGGTACAATGTTTTTCGGTTTCACCAACCGGACGGATCGATCCGCAACTACTATTTCAATATATCGATGCCGTATTCGTTCGAGTCCGGCCAACTGGACTTTATAGATATGGATATCGACGTTATCGTATGGCCTGACGGGACACTACAAGTCGTCGATCTGGACGAGTTTGAGAAAAACAAGGTCAAATACCAATATCCGGAAAACGTAGTAGCAACGGCGAAACAGACCCTCGGCGAAATAACTAGATCCATTCGCGACGGCGTTCATCCCTTCAAACAGGTTCAAAGCAGTCACTTACCAATTCGTACCTAGTCCTCTATCACATCATTTTGGTTGGATCCGCAAGATATAACTACAGATGTTAAGCGGTGCTCCAGGTGCTATCGCAAATCGCCGGCCGGCCGGCAGTTCATAATTATTGACCGCTGCCGGATTTCGGCCCTCGTTGACCACCCAGAAATTCCCTGCGCCATCAGTGATCATCGTCAAATGTCGGCGGCTTATCTCGACATCGCCGGCGAGTGGTATATCAACCGGCTTTGATTTCGACCCTCGGCCAATTACGATCTCTTTTTGATAGATCGGCACCACGTTCTGCCGCACATTTCCACGCCACACCTCGAGGCGATAAAGTTCCGTTGCTCGGGCAGCAACGTGAGTCATTTCTTCACCTTCTTCAGGTGGCAACGGAATAGCCCTTTGAATACTCGCGTTCGGCAATGTCGGTGGCGTTTGAGCAATCGGTGTCCGTGCTTGCGGAGGCGACACGGCCGTTGGCGGATGAAGATTCGGATCGGTCGGGACTGCGGCCTTTACAGGCACCGCGGCGATCGCGGGCATCTGCTTTGGACGAGTCAGAACGCCGGTCTTGTTTGCGTTCGAATCTTCCCAACTGTGCTGAACACGCACTTTTCCCTTTTCCATTGTCGCATCGATGCGCAATTCGATCACAAATGATCGAGTTTCGAGCTTTTTCTTACCGGCGATCTCTTTCGCCCTTTCAGCGAGGATATGGTACAAGCCCTGTTCGAGTCCCTTGCGTTTTACGCCCTGCCATTCCTTGTCGTCATCGGCACTCAGAAAGATCGTATATTCGCTCGGTATAATGGTCGTTCCCTGCGGCAGCGGCACCATCTCGGCCTGCATTACAGACTCGACCGACTTGGCGATCTGGACGATAAATTCCTCGGCCTTGCTGCGCGGTTTGACCTGAGCATCCCGTGCCGCTTGCTCGAGAACAAGTTCGGCTGTGTCGCCGTCGATCCATCGTCTGACTTTATCTAAAACGCTCACAGTTTCTATCCTCGCTTAATTGCCGTCGATATCCAGATACTTGCCATAAAGCCAACCGCGAGTCGCCGTGGCTGGAAAATTACCTACGCGGCCCTGCTCGACCACTTCCACTTGATACCAATTATTTTGCGCATTTACAACACGAACCTTTGATTTCTTGGTCACAAGGCCGATCGGGTCATTATCCGTGTTGGGCGTAGAACGCAGAAATATGTCCGTATTCGCCACCGCGGTCTTGGTGCCGAATGGGTTTAGGATCGCAGGCAAAATGCCGAGCCCGCTCATATACGAGTGAGTCCCGTAAAGAATTCCGGTAAAAAGGATCAGGAATATTCCAAATGTTGCCAGTCTCCGCAACGCCTTGCGCCGTTTGGGCGGGGTAAGTGCAATTGGGGGGTTAGGCCTGATTGGGTTCACCGACGATGGCGTTTCAATCTCGGCTTTCGGACTTGGCGGCACAAAGGCCGACGGCTGTCGCGGCGGCATCAAAGGCTGCATACGATCTGAACTTGCCGCCACTCGCAGTGCAGGATCCGAAACCGGTTCAAACTGCGGTTGAGGCGGGACGATCGGCGTATAACCCCGTGCAACGTGGGCTTGCGGTTGCTCGGGCCGAGTCCGAACAACGGTGCTCACTTCCCCGTCTTCCACGATCTGCCTGAAGGCCGCGAGGTCGTTCCAAAATTCGTCGACACTCTGGTGTCGCTCGATAGGTTCATCCGCAGTCGCTCGGCTCAAAACCCTGAGCAGATCGTCTGACCATTCGTCGTCGCGGAAATCGTCCGGCAACGCCGTGATCCGGCTATTGGCAAACGCTCTTGGAGCCTCGCCGGTGATCAGCGTATATGCCGACTTTGCAAGCGAATAGACGTCAGCGGCCAGCGTTAATCGAGCAGGTTCGTCTGAGCGGCCCTGAACGATCGAGAGCGGGCTGTGCTCGGGCGGTGCGTAAATATTAGTGCCGACGCGAGTGATCGGAGCGTCATTGAGGTTAATGCGTGCGACGCCGAAATCAGCGATCTTGACAGTTTCGTGATCGGCCGTTAACAGTAGATTTTGCGGTTTTATATCCCGGTGAATTATGCCGCGAGAATGAGCGTGAGCGAGCCCTGCACATACTTGCTCGATATATCTGATCGATCGCTTGAGCGGAATTCGGCCGCGTCGCACCGCGTTCTGCAGATCTCCTCCGGGCAGATATTCGAGTACAAGATAGTGAAAGACAGTGCCTTTGAGATCTCGGGCGGTACCGTGGCCGATCCGGCTTATCACATTCGGGTGCCGCACGCGGTCAAGGGCGATCGCTTCGTTTTGAAAGTTTTCTACCAGAGTACGTTCGAGATCGGCGTCCAGGTCGTCCTGCAGAAAGACGTTCAGGGCCTTTATGACCACCGTACTGTGAGGCGACTGAGGCGAAGCAAGCGTGTCACGGGCAACAAAGATCTCCGCATAGCTACCGCGCCCGAGTCCGTCACGGATGTCGTATCGCTTATCCAATCTGCAATTATTAAGCGAAAGCTCTCTCATCGTATCCCGTCAAGCGAATCGGGCGTCCCAAGTCCTCGAATCAAATACGATATTACATTGCGTAAGTTCAAAAAACGAATAGATATCGCTACGAGTGCCGCCAATCGGCCCGAACTCCGTCACGGTCACCGACGCCCGGACCGCAGGCACCATCCGATCCGGACGTTGAGTTCGCGAAGACAACGTCGAATGTCAATGATCGTAGTAAAAGAAAGGCCGCGTGCAGATCAGTGCTCGCGGCCTTTTTAATTGTGGAACCGGACGTTTTAATTAACCCTTTGGAATCCGGTCATTTGGATATTCTGGAAATACGGCGTTCCCGGCGGCAGGCGATTGACGTCGAGGAATGTCGCGTCGAAAACCCAGTTACGTTCCGGCGGATCATAGACGTTGTTACAACATTTGAACGCTCCATTATTGTTATGCGAATTATAGAGATTGATCAGAGAACCTGCGTAGTTTAGGCGGGTACCCCAATTTTCTAAAAATCGCATAAAGTTATGGACGCCGCCATTCATCCGTAGATCGCCGCCGCCCTGATTAGGCGAACCGCTTAGCGACGTTATGGTGTCTCCACCGAGCATCGCAAAACGTTGTGTGGTTTCGCTGGCGGCCCTACTGGAAAGCGTGAACGGATAAACAAAGCTCTCGCCGTCAGTCCAGGCATTTGAAAGAATGGTTATCGCGTCGCCCGCAACCGATGCGGGAATGTGACTCGATGTCCCTTGCGGAAGATAAAGGTTAGATGCAGTCGGCGTTCCAACCGATGAAATTCCGGTTGCGTTGAAATTCCCTTGAATATACACGCCATTCTCAGATGCAAACGTAATCCCTCGCGTATTTGACGGAGTGGCACTGTCGTAAATTCCGGGAGGCAGTGTGCCGTTTTTCAGACGGACTCCGCGGCGGTAGAATTTGTGATTAAAGACTGCGGCGATGTCCCGGGGAGCACTCGCTCCGGTGCCGGTGTATCGGATCGCTTCGTTGGTATAGTCAGCCTGGAGATTACCCGAGCCGTTAAAGTCTTCACTCGGCTGCATAATTCCGTCGTTGGCGCCAAAAATATCCTCCATATCGTATTCGCCATCGAAGTCAAAATCGCCTCGACGATCCGAAACATAAATCACCCAGCCATTATTCTGGGGGATGTCACTCGAACGCAGCACGTGCCCGGAAGCAGTGTAGTACGGCGTTCCGGTCGGCATCTTGGCGTCCCACGTTCCGTCTAAAAACTTCTTTAAGTTTGCAACGTCAATGTCCACAATACTCATCACGCCTGCCCACGGAACAGCCGTTCCATAACCGGGAGCCGTGCCGCTTTTCGGATTGAATACGGAGGACGTGTCGTTATATAGCCCTTCGCGGGTGTCGAACATATTGATCGGAAACGGTACCACACACGGTATCTTGCCCGTAATGCCCGTGACGGTGGCGCTCCGCATTACGAAACGCTGATCTCCGCTAAAATTATTTGGAAAGTAACTGGGTGATCCGGTGATAGTTCCAATATCTGCTCCTGTTGTCGTAAGAGCGTCCACGCCACTGGTGCAACTCTTTCCGGTAGCGACCGTGCCCGGCATAATGTAGTTGTACGAGTTCGCTCCTGTTCCGACGGAGGAAATATATCCGGTATTTGGAATATTCGGCCCAGTGATAATAAATCGCTGGAGTTCGAAGACCGATCTGCCATCAATACCGTTTGTGTAGTAATTTGCGTCGGCAATTTTGAATGTCGTGTCATTCGCCGGGACGTCGGTGACACCCAACGCAAGCATATCCTGCGTGATGTCCATCGTGTCGTACGTGATCGTTGCCGGGTTAAAGACTACCGTTTCGATCTTGATCCAGTTTTCACCGCCTCCCGCATTTCCCGTGGCAAACCGATTTCCGTTAACAGCAGTTGCCTGATATGCCGGTGTTCCGGTCATTGCTCGGGGCACGTAACCACGATTTCCGGCAATTGCTCCCGACACTAGTCCCGTCGCGTCACCGTCGAGCCTAATGCCGCACGGTGTTGTGACCGCCGTGCCTAGTGTGGTCGCACATCCCGGCAATTTTACTTTGCTGTCAGCAAGTGAAACGCGGATTCCGGTTTTGTTGTAATATCTCTCGGCCGCCGTAACCTTGTCATCTTCATTGGCGGCGGTTACCGCAGCGAGGCTCGGGCTTGCGACCGTGCCTGTACCGTTATTCCAGATATCGCCTATCTTCTTTCCACGTTTGATGACCTCGACCAGGTCCAAATTCTGAAGCGAGATATCGCTATTGATCTTGAGCGGTAGTTGCAGCGGCTTTGTGTTCGCGAGAAGATTACCCTGGAAAAGATTCATATTTGATTTCCAGTTAGCCGATTTGTAGGTTGTCGGCAACGGACTGGTCGTCGCCGGAGCACCGACCGCCGGGTTCGTTAAAACACTGCCCATATTGTATGCGAGCTTCGTGAAAACGCCTGATGCGTTCTTAACAAATACGTTGTCGCCCCACGCTGTATAAGCATTGCCGTTCTTAGCTACGTCGGTGACGACATGGTTCGCCGCGGATACTTTTGACGAAAAGTAAAGCCCGGTACTTGCGGCTAGAAATATCGAGCCGTTTGAATGGACGCGTCCACCAAAGTCGAATCGCGGGCCGGGGTGAAATTCGAGGTCGTCATCGTAAAAGATGCCGAACTGGAAAACCGGAATTCGATTATTTAGGAATTTACGGCGAAGCGCGACCTGAACTCCGTTCGCGTTATCAGTTGCGACCGAGTCAAGCTGCCATTCGTCACGCCGTGCGTTGAGACCCTGAAAGAACTCGCCCGTTAGCACAACGTCGCGTGTCGCTTGAGTTTGCGTTACCGTTTGATCGAATGTGTATCCCGTATCAAAGTCCGGGGGAAATTGTCCCTGAATCCGGGTGATATCTGATGGTGCGATGGTTAGTTTGGTCTCAAAGATCTTGTTGAAATTACGTGTTAGTACCTCGAGACTCGCATTTGCAGCCTCGAAAGCCTTCGTTTCCGATTCGTCGTTGGAAGCGGCGATCGTCTCGCTATTGGTTCGCGAGATCGCAAGTGCGACAAATCCCATCAACAAGAGCATCACCATCAATGCGATGACCATTGCCGAACCGCGCTGACCGTGATCGTCCTTGGCGGCTGACGAGATGCTTTTACTAATATTCGCCCAAAGTGCTGCAGTTTTTCGTTTCATCATTTTATTACCACCAGATGTTTTAACCTGCGTCATATCCCAAATTCCTTGTACTAAATGTCGAATTCAAGGTGATCGATTCCGGTTTGCCGGTCTTTTCGTCTACTTCCGTCGATTGGACTTTGATCGTGATCAAGACCTGTCGCACGTCGTTGAACCCTTGCCAATCGTCATCGATCGTACCGACGATGCCATCAGGCCCGACCGACGGATTGTCTGACGTTGATCCGTCATTCAGGATGTACCTTATTTGTAGATCCTCGACGTTGTAAGCGAGGGGCAACTCCTGTATTTGTGCCGCCGCGGCCGCTCCACGGTTATTGCCGTAGATCACTCGAACCAGAGTGCCGTCCGGCTTGACCTGATAACTGACCACAAAAACTCGCTTAGCAGTCGCTGAGTACGTTGTGCAATTCTGATCTGCGGACGACGTACATTGACGGAGTACGCTGCCGAGGTTGCCCACACCATTTATTGGCTGATTGATCCCGAGTGGGTCGGTCGGGGCCGCGTCAATTGTGTTTGAGCCGTTGACAGCCGATGCCATGATCGCGATCTGAGATGTATCAGATTCGACAAGATAAAGGTCGTAGGGCTTTGCTGCCGCGGCACCTGTAGCGAGCTTTGACGTCAACCGGGGAACGGTAGGGTTACCTGATACTGCGGCTACTCCCAGCAGATCGATCACGTTTCCACCATTAAAGTCCATATCGCGGTACGCAAATGTGATCGTATCGGTACGGGCGGCGGTGTCGCTGTTGAGATTGTTCGTATTTCGCTCGTTGCCGACGATAACGCCCGTCAGCATATCTCGGTTTCCGTCGACGTCGGCAGGGATACCGAATCGCGTCGAAAGGAAGTTATCCGGGACGATCGCCCCGCGGCGGTGATATCCAAGGCCGGCATTTAATACGTCGCGGCCGATCATATGCACAGCCACACGAGCGTTCTTAAGTACGTCTGATCGGCGGCTTGCTCGATTTCGGTCGAAGGTACCGATCTGGAGCAGTCCGTATATGGCTGCCGAAATTATCAAAAAGATGACCATCGCGATCATCAGTTCAAGCAGACTGAATCCGGACTCATTGTTTACGGCATCTCGGGACATTAGCCGTGCAAATTTCTTTCGAATAGCATTCATCGTTTGGACCTCTTAATAAGCGGCAATGATCGTCGATGCCGTTTCAAGCCTAGTCGCCTGATTGACAAAATACCGGATATTTACATCGATGCGGCGCCGGGTGATCGGATTTGGCGGCGTCGGTCGTTCGGGATCAGCGATATCTGTGATTACGATCTCCCGAGCAAAACCTTTGACCAGCGGACTTGAGTTCGTCGGGCGTCCCGTGACGGTACACGGGTCCGCACCCGCACATGCATCATCGACCGTGCCGGCCACGCCGTCCCACCCGATGTCCTCACGAACCGGATTGAAACCAGTCACAAATATTCCGTTCGTTTCTCCCATCGGGACCGACGTGAGTACGTTTCGCAACGAATCCCAACCGTCGACAACCCCCGCTCGTTCGATCTCCTTAGCCGAAACGATCGACTCAATAGTCGAGAGTGCCAGCTGTTTGGCCATCACACGCCTCTCGGACTCCATCGAACGAACCAAATTCGCCGACAAAGCACCGACCATCGCCAAGATCCCGACCATCATTATGACGATCGCGATCATTACGTCGATATATGAAAAGCCGCTTTGATTTCTATGTGATCTCATTCTAATTATTCTCTCCGCGAAATAATCCACTGCCGGGTAAACCGATCAACCGCCGTACGTGCCCGATCGACGCGAGTCCTGCCATTTGTTCGAGGCAGTCGACGGGTGGTTGAATTCCCACATTCTTATCACACCGGTTGCTCCCAGCACCGTTATGCTTCGGGCAATATCTGATTGGGTGGGTGTGCCTTTGGTGGGCTGCCAAATGTGAAGAGTTATGCCTGTGGGAACGGCACCGGTGCCGGTCGCATTGGTGCCGGCATCTACCGCCGAGCCATTCGCTAGAAAGCGTATCGTACAAACATTTTGGCTGATACTGGGCGGATAAACGCTCGGTTTGAAAACGGCGTTTGGTACCGGCATCGATTCAGGCGGGTTATACCCGATCTCTGCGGGCCTTGAATCAACTTTCACATTTGTACTGGCAAACAACGTCATAGCTTTGATCAGCACATCGTCATTCGACGTGGCTGTTGTTATCTCGTCGTATAATTTGGCCGTGTTGTTTGTCAGGTTGATCTCTACACGCATCGGACGGCGTTGGGTAAGTGCTCGCTGACGGCCTTCCTGTAGTATATCGGCGATCTGCAGAGCCTGATCGTCAGGCTGATAAAGCTTTTTGTGGGCAGTCGCGTAAAAGATCGCTACCGCTCCCATAACGCCGATTATCGTCAATACCACTAGCAATTCCGGCATCGAAAAGCCGCCATCGAAACGTTTCTTATTGAAAGGTTCCTTTTTCATAACTTTTTTCGGTTTGCCTTTAATAGGCTGAAACTTGCACTTTGTGCTTTCAAACGAGAGGGGCTCAGTAAAGAAAAGTTGGAATGCACAAACATTTCCAAAATGATTTTACATTGTTAAACTCGCGGAAGTCAATATAATTCGTTTGCTTTGGTTTGGACGCTAATTGGGCTAGAATTGGGCGAACCGTCGACAGGATCTGAACGTATTATCGTTTGTGTTGAATGACTAAGATCGAAAAGGCAAAATTATCGCCCGATTACCTGCTCCGCGGGACGCTTACCAAGATCGGGGACACGTTTGACCGCTTGACCGGGCGGCGTTGGTTGCCCTCCAGTTCGCTTGCGGCCAGCGAGTTGATCTCACGTATGAAAACGCTACTTGATGCCGAGGCGAAAATCGTCTCCGGCAAAGGCACGGTGGTACCACACAACATCCAGATCAAGATGCAGTGGGATAAGTTCTCGACGGATTCTGAGTCCTCGATCGAGATTCTCGAAAATGAGCTTCTAACTGCCGCCGTTGACCATATTAATGACAGCCTTTACTACACGTTCGCTCCGATTCGCCTTTCGGTACGCCCGGACTATTTCACCGACGGAGTGAAAATGCTTGTCGGCTTTGAGAATTTTGGCGAAGACGAACGTGAAGTCGAGGTAAATGTCACGGTTCCGTCTATCGACCTCAACAAAACGAATACGGAAGCCATCGCACTACCGAGCAAAACCAGATATTTGGTCACTGCCCAATTTCAAATCAAAGCCGGTATTCGAAAGAGCACGGCCGAACTTGATGGCGGCGAGCGAATGACTGTTGGGCGATCAGTTGGAAATGACCTGGCGATCGATGATATCAGCGTGTCCAAGATACACGCCGCGATCTCGTTGGACGACAGCGGCACATTGACGGTCGCCGATACAGGTTCAACAAACGGCACATTTATTAACGGCGAACGCATTTCTTACGGTAAGGCGATCGCCTTCGATCCTTCCCGCTCCGTCCGTTTCGGGACCGTCGAAGTTAAATTTGATATCGCTCAGATCGAACTTCCCGAAGCTGAGCTGGAGGAAGTACAAATGGGGGCCGCAGATACGGTTGAGATCGGCGGATTCGAATTTTCCAGCCGTCAAACCGACGTCTCAGGACCGACGCCCGCGGATAAGCCTGTAATCGAACACACTTCGGCGGAAGACAGCACAAAGGACGGCCAATAAATGCACCTTTTACTTCTGATGCTTATAGATTGGGATAAATGGCGGCCGGAGGAGATCTTTGGCCGGCAGATACTCGAGCGAACGCCGGCGGGGTTAACCGTTCTGTATATCGTCGGAGTTGGGATTCTGGTCACTTTTCTACTTGTTAGTTTTATTGACAACTTTCGCCGGCCCGCGTTTGTTTTCGAACGTGAACTGCCTGCTAAAGTCCGGAAACGGATGACTCAAACGATCGCTAACCGGAGCCTTCGTGTTTGGCACGTCCTATTTGTGATGCTCAGTTTTGCCGTTTTCGGTTTTCAGGTCTATTGGACATATTTCGCGGATGATTCGAACGAGCAATTTCAGGCATTAAACTACAAGGATCTACGCAACCGTCGGGCCTCGGCAGCATCGCTCCGGGGATGGATGCTCGACCGTACCGGCAAACTCACCTCGTCGCTCGCCTACTACAAACTTGATAAGGATGGCGACATCAGCCGGACATTCGCACTTGAAAAAGAGATGGCCCATCTGCTCGGCACCGAGCGAGGAACGCCGGGCCTCGAACGAACGCTCTATAAAAGGTCTGGCGACCCTATGCCGGAGTCTTGGGAGGTTCTGACCAAGTTCAAGAAGCCGCAAGACGAGCAAAAAGACGTTCGAGTAACGATCGATCGGGATATGCAGGCGTTTCTCGCACAACAGTTGAATGGCCGGACCGGTGCCATTGTCGTGCTCAATCCTCAAAATGGCGACGTGCTCGGAATGTATTCAAATCCGTCGTACAGCCTTGCTGAGGCACAGGATCTCGACAGCTATCTCCAGCTCGAAGCCAACAGGCGCGAAAAGCCGCTTCTGAACCGAGCAACGCGTGAGTATTATGTGCCGGGATCAACGTTTAAGACGTTTACGATGATCTCCGCCTTCCGAGCCGGAAAGCAAAATACCGTTTTTGCGAGTTATCCCGACGGTTTCAAGCCGGTCAAGGGTTCGCGGCCGATCGTCGATGCGACTCAGAAACTCCAACCCGACGGGACCGTGACGGGCGCTTGCGATGGCGGATGTCAGGAAAAGGACATTACTTTTGCATATAAAGTCTCAAGTAATCAGTACTTCGCCCAATTGGCGATCGACCTTGGCCGCGAACGCTTGCGTGAGACCGCGATGTTGCTCGGAATGGCCGCTGTTGACACGCCCGAAGATGCAGTGATGGCTCGATTTTTCCCAAATATATGGAATACGAGTACGCCAAATATCGCCGCAGCCCTCGCACCATCGCAGTCAACGATCGTAACCGGAAACAAAATATCACTTTACGACCTGGGCCTGGAGGGTATGGGCCAGGGCTATGCCGGCCAGATGACGCCATTTCAAATGGCACTGATCGCCTCGATTCCCGCCAACCTTGAGGGAAAACTTATGAAACCCCGTATCGAAGCCGATCAACCGCCACAAGCTTTTGCCCAGGTGCTTTCGGCTCAGCAGGCGGCGACGATACGTGGAATAATGTCAACCGTTACCGAAGAGCCCGGCGGAACCGGTACAGTGATCTCGGCAAAATTAGCAGGCACCGGCATTAGAACCGGCGGCAAGACGGGTACCGCCGAGAAACTAGCTCTTCTGTATGATGAAAAAACCGGTAAATTGAAGACCGTCACTAAAAAGCGAAAAAATGACAAGGGCGAATGGGTCGAGTACCAGTCACCCGTAATGTACGAGCGTACGGATAGTTGGTTTATTACGATCGCTCCGCTCGAAAAGCCGCAGGTCGCAATTGCAGTCGTTGTCGAAGGCGGCGGATTCGGAGCACGCACGGCCGCCCCGATCGCCGCAAATGTAATTTTGAAGGCAAGAGACTTAGGGTTACTCGGTGATCAATACCGTCCAAAGGTCATACCGCAGAAGCCGAAAGCAAAATCACCGGCTAAGAAGCCCCGGTAACGAAAAGATCTGACTGTGAAGAACCGCACATCATCACACGTATTTATACTTCTACTGATCGTCTTACTGACGGCGATCTCGCACTATTCCATTCATTACGGTGCCCTTATACGCGGTTATGATACTTCAATGGCAACCGCAGGTCGCAACCTGTTACTGCTTTTATTACTTGCATTTATCCCCATTATATTAAAGAAGTTTATTAGGTTTGACGGCAATTGGACATTATATACGACCGCCGTTTTGCTTTTTTCGATCGGGTTGACCGTTCAATACCGACTTTTTAGTGACCCGGAGTACACTTCGCGAAAGGACAAGGCAGAGGCGAGGCAATCGAAACTCCGCACTTTGCAGTTGCATTACATACAGGAAAATTACTCCGCCGAAAAGAAGCAGATGATGGGCCTCCCGGCGACTCCACCGTCACCGGTCGACCTCTCCGAAGAGACGCCGCGTCCTGCCGATGACGACTTGAAAAGTGTTCTGCTGTCGGGAAACACGATAAACCCGCTGATCGGCATATTTGGTATGATCGCGGCATTCATTTTGTTGAGACGGGATAAGATGATCGCGTTCTTACAAAACAACGGGTTTCTTATCGTCCTCCTGACGCTTGTGCCGTTGATAATTGCCGCGATCACCTCCAGAGCCGGAAAGGTTGGAAATATGACGCCTTGGGAACCGGCTAAAGTTCCCTTTCTGATAGGCTTTGCCGCTATTTTATCGGTCCTATACCGAAATCTTGCCCGCACCTACTGGGGAATCCCGCGTGCCAAAGACGTGGTTCCGTTGGTAGTTATGGCGGTACTTCCGTTCGTGCCGTTCTTTGTTTTGAAGGATTTCGGCCAGATGATGGTTTTCAGTGCAGTTTACGCAACTCTCTACCTGGTCGCGGTTCGGAGATTTTCGCAGCGATTCGTGTTGGTCGGAAGCGTGTTGCTTGCAGTTGCGATCTTGGTCGTCGGTGCCCTGCCGCCGAAGACTCAGGAGAAGATACCGCTATTGCCCACGCTTGCAGCACCGGTGAAGTTGATACTGCCAAACCGGATCCAGCAGCGTTTCCATTTATGGCTTGACGGATTTGATCCGCCGACGCCGGAGACGTCCTGGTGGAAACAGGATTACGATGAATATTACAAACGGCTCGTTGAAAAGGACCCCGATCTTCCTCAAATGATTGCCGACGACCCCGATCTGCAGCGGACGATAAATGTGGATGCGTGGTTTGATATATTGGCATTTCAACCGGCCCAGGCGACCTTCGGACTAGCGTCGGGCGGCACCACGGGCCGTGGTTTGGGACTTGGATATCCGGAACTGATCCCGGTCGCGGACTCGGACTACATCTTTGCCGCACTTGCCGAAGAACTTGGACTTTTTGGGGGTTTGTTGGTAACCTTTGCCCTGATCGTATTCGTGACCGCAGGCATCAGAACGGCCCGCGATTCCCGTGATATGTTTAGCAAGCTTTGTGCAGTTGGGCTGTCAGCTTTTATCGGATTTCAAGCGTTGGTCAATATTGGCGGCATCACGCGGGCACTGCCTATGACCGGGATCACGCTGCCGTTCGTTAGTCACGGTGGTTTTAGTCTTATCACGAGCTTTGCAATGTTGGGAATGCTTCTGGCGTTCTCCCATCGTAATTCACTGGATCGGCGGCGGGACGAATTTGACCCGTCAACCTTGCCGGAAACTGTTAACCCACAGTAGATAAAAGAGTTTAGCCAGTTCCCTTTTTACGGAGAAACGACAAAATGACAGAAAATATCCGCATTCAATCTGCCTCGATCAGCGATCGTGGACTTAGCGAGAAACGACCGCAAAATGAAGACTCGTTTTTGGAGATCCCGGATTGCGGTATTTTTGCCGTTGCGGATGGAGTCGGCGGTGCTCAAGCCGGTGAGGTAGCTTCGCAAATGGCGGTCGAAATATTGGGCGAGGCATTCACTAATATTTCCCCAAATGATGATCCGGAAGAAGTAATGCGGACGGCCCTGCAACAGGCAAATGCGGCGATACATCAGATGTCGAACGAACTGTCGCAACTATCACAGATGGCCACGACCGTCGTCGCTTTGCAGCTTGACGGCAATATCGCAACGATCGGACACGTCGGAGACTCGCGGCTATACCGTCTCGACGCCGACGGCACATTACATCGCGAAACCGATGATCACTCGATGGTCGGCGAAGAGGTCCGCGCCGGACGAATGACCGAGGAGCAGGCCGAGAATCATCCAAGTAAAAACATCATCAGTCGAGCTCTCGGGGCGGAGTCAACAGTTATCGTTGACCTCAAGACGATGCTCGTCAGCAGCGACTCGACATTTTTACTCTGCTCTGACGGCGTGACCCGGCACATTGGTGATCTCGAACTTGCCGGCATTTTACAAAATGCCGATGATCTCGCTGCCACGTGTTTGAGGATCAAGGAACTTTGCTACGAGCGCGGTGCTGAGGACAATCTGACTGCGGTGATCGTGAAAGTGCTCGGAATCGCGGACGATGCTCCGATGATACAGTCACCGCCGATCGCTCTCGATGTTCCGGCAGTATCGCCGGCAGTTGACGATGAAATGCAAACGATTGCCACTTCCCGTTCGGCTATCCTGGATGGGCCGACATATGAGGTTGACGACGACGACGAACTGCTTGAACTCGACACCGCGGAACTGCATTTACCTCCGGCGAAATACTCTGAGCCCGATGTCTTTGCCGTCGGGCTGCCCGAAACACCGGCTGCCAATACTTGGGAACAGGTTGCGGACGAACTGGTCGCTAACTCTGAAGACGAGTATGCCGGAAGCTCTGAAGACATCAACGTAGCTTCTCCGTTTACATCAGCCGAACCGATGCCGGCGGAGGATAGTGGTCAGTCAGACCATTCCAACGCAGGAATTGACCGATTTGCAGTCGCTGAGAGCCGCTCGTCAGTGCTTTCGGCCCCGGCGTCCGACAAACTCGAGATATTTGGCGCCAACTCCGACAGCTCAAGCGTTGAGTCATCTGGTTCATTTGGGCGAACCGCAGCATCGGTGGGACTTTTGTTAGTCGGATCGGTGATCGGTTTGCTCGCATATCATTTTTTCCTCGTTCCGAAACCGCAATCGGTCGATCTGCCTGCTCCGACCCAAATGCAGTCAGACAACATTCCGCTAAGCACATTTGAAAAAGGGCGACGCTTGGTTGATGCCGATCCGGCAACCTACATTGCCAAGGTTGGGGCCGCACCGACCGACTGCGAAGGCCTCTATCTGCTCGGGCGAGCGTATTTGTTGTCCGGTGATTTTATGAAGGGCCGCGAAGCTCTGGTCCAGGCGAGGACACTCATCGCCACTGCCGACCCGGTAAATAGAGCGACCGTTTCGACCGAGATTATGCTTGCACTAGCCGTCACAAACGACCCGGAAGCACAGCGCAATCTGAAAAAGGAGATCGAAACAATTAAAGCGGCCAACTCAACTGCGAATACAAATGTGAGTTCCAATCGACCTAAATGATCGGTTTTGAATCGATTTGACGTTTGGCTTCAAATAAAATGATCCCCGCGGAAACGGCGAGGTTCAGACTTTCGACCGGCGATTCGATCGCTATTTTCACTCGCTCATCGCTAATGCCGAGGTCGATACCGTTGAGGCCGTGGGCTTCGGATCCAAAGATCAAAAGCCGCGGGATGCTCCAGTCGACCGCCGTATGTGTAGCAGTTGCCGCCGCGGCCGTCGTGGTCGCACGAAGTCCCTTGTCAGCCGCCCACCTTAAGACCGGATCTAACTCGACGTCGTTCCAGATCGCCATCCGAAAAATTGACCCCATTGATGCCCTTATGGATTTGGGCGAATAAACGTCCGCAGACTGCTTGGTAATGATGATCCCGGCAACGCCGGCCGCTTCTGCCGTACGTAGGACCGCTCCGAGATTCGATGGATTATTGATGTGATAAAGCAATACCACGATTGGCAAACATTTGCCTCCGGACAATCTGGATTCGATCGCGAGTGAGTTTTTTTCCGGCCTTTCCGCTATCAGGATAACGCCCTGCGAATGTTCGGTAGCGGCGATAGTCTGAAAGACGCGGTCCGGCAATTCGAAGATGAAACGAGACGCTGAGCTCAGCTCCATTATGAATCGTGAATTCTCGTCGGACATCACGAATCGCTCTGAGACAAAGCAGGCGCTAACAGAAACGTCAGAGCGGAGCGCCTCAGCAGCTAAACGCTTGCCTTCGACAAACACCTTATCCGATACGTGATGATCCCGCACCTTTCTGACATTGACCAGACGTTGATTGTCGCGACTTGTGATCTTTGGCAAATCAATCATAAAGCACCTTAGTTTTAACAGAAAAACAAACAATTTGGAAACTGTCGTCGGAATGCGGGCAACTCGACTATTAGAGGTTAAAAACACGTCGATGTCACCTTGAAAAACGTTGGAAAATGACTAGACTAAAACGATATGAAGCCTGAATCGCAGTTGAAAGCCCGGGTCGAGATACTCAAGGAAAAATCTGAGGCCGCAGAACAAGGCGGCGGAGCAAAGCGTCTGGAAAAACAAAGGTCTTCCGGAAAGATGACGGCCCGCGAACGCATAGACTTTTTTCTAGATGAAGGCTCATTTGAGGAATTTGATAAGTTTGTCGTACACCGGTCGCACGACTTCGGCCTTGAGCAGCAGCAGTATCCCGGCGATGGCGTCATCACGGGCCACGGTCTGGTTGACGGACGCGAAGTTTTTGTGTTCGCGCAGGACTTCACGGTTTTCGGCGGCTCACTATCCGAAACTCACGCCGAGAAGATCTGTAAGATAATGGACCTCGCGATGAAAACCGGAGCGCCCGTCGTCGGCCTAAACGATTCCGGCGGCGCCCGCATCCAGGAGGGCGTGGTCAGCCTCGGCGGATATGCGGACATCTTTTTGAGAAATACGCTGGCAAGCGGTGTTGTGCCGCAGATCAGTTGCATTATGGGCCCGTGTGCCGGCGGTGCCGTATATTCGCCGGCGATCACCGATTTCAACGTGATGGTCAAAGACACGTCCTATATGTTCATCACCGGCCCGGACGTGATCAAGACGGTTACCCACGAGGATGTTACGAAAGATGAATTAGGCGGAGCAATGACGCACAATGCGAAATCAGGCGTTGCTCATTTTGCCGCCGAATCTGATAAGCACTGTCTTCAGATCACACGCGAACTATTGTCATTTATCCCGTCGAACAATATGGAAGATCCGCCATTTGTTCCCACTGCAGACCCTTCGGACCGAATGGAAGAAAAACTCAATTCCATAGTCCCCGAATCATCAAATCAGCCTTATGATATCCGCGAGATAATCAACAATGTTGTCGATGACGGATACTTTTTCGAGATTCAGGAGCATTACGCTCAAAATATTGTTATCGGATTTGCACGTTTAGGCGGTGCATCGGTCGGGATCGTTGCTAATCAGCCCGCATTTCTCGCCGGAGTTCTCGATATTAACGCATCGGTAAAGGCGGCACGCTTTGTTCGTTTCTGCGATTGCTTTAACATACCGCTCATCACTTTCGAAGACGTTCCGGGATTTTTGCCCGGCATCGATCAGGAACATTTTGGGATCATCCGCCACGGTGCCAAATTGCTTTATGCGTTTGCCGAGGCGACAGTACCGAAGATAACCGTAATTACCAGAAAGGCTTACGGCGGTGCTTACTGCGTTATGGCCTCCAAGCACATCCGGACCGACATCAATTTTGCATATCCGACCGCCGAGATCGCTGTAATGGGAGCTGAGGGCGCGGTTGGAGTACTGTTTCGCCGCGACATCGCCGAGAACGATGAAACCTATCGGCGGGACAAGATCTCCGAATTTGAAGAAAAATTTGCCAATCCCTATGTCGCTGCTGAACGCGGATTTGTCGATCAGGTAATAGAACCCAAATTTACTCGGCCGAAATTGATCCGGGCTTTGTCTCTACTTAAAAATAAACGGGATACCAATCCACCACGAAAGCACGGAAATATTCCGCTTTAATAAAGAGTTCCGGGCACCTTTGCAATTATCGGCAAGATGAAACGATACGATCCCGGCAAGCCACTTTACCGACCGTTTCTAATAAATGACTTCTGCTAGCGAAATAAGGCGGCCGACGCTTGCCATCACTGACCTTGACGCTCTGGCCTTTAATTATCGGTCGGTTCGAGCGTTTATCGGCGATGACGTTCGCGTAATGGCCGTGGTCAAGGCAAACGCTTATGGGCACGGGGCGTTGCAATGTTCGCGTCGACTGGAGACTGAAGGTGTAGAATGGCTCGGCGTTGCCTTGCCCGAGGAAGCTATAGAACTGCGTAGGGGCGGGATACGATCGAGGATCCTGTGTCTGGGCGGCTTTTGGGCGGGTCAGGAGCCGGCACTATTTCAGCAGAATATAACGCCCGCGATCTCAAGCATTGAACAGGCTGAGAGCCTTAACCGTGCTGCCCTCGACCGCGGCGAATGCATCAACGTCCACCTCAAGTTCGACACGGGAATGGGTAGGATCGGCGTTCGATGGGATCAGGCCGCCGAGTTCGCTAAACAGCTAAGACCACTGACCAACCTGCGTGTCGAGGCCCTTATGACGCACTTTGCGGCTGCCGATGATCTATCACAAAATGCCTTTACCGGGTTGCAGGTCGCGAGATTCGATGAGATCGTGACGATATTTCGGACTCTTGGGTTTTCGCCCCATCTGATCGATCTCGCTAATTCGCCTGCCGCCATCGCCCATCCTTCGACCCGAAAGGATCTCGTCCGTCTCGGCGGCGTACTTTACGGATTGGGCGGTGACGTACTTCCGAAAGATATCTCTATCCCCGAGCTAAAACCCGTACTTTGTCTTACGACTGAAATTACACATTTGAAGCAAGTATCTGCCAGAGAGAGTCTGGGTTACGGGCGGCGTTTTATCACGCAGCGAGACTCGCTGATCGCGACTATCCCTGCGGGGTATGCTGATGGACTTCCTAGACAGCTTTCGGGCCGTGGACAGGTGATAATAAATGATCGATACGCACCAATAGTTGGCCGCATTTCGATGGATTGGACGATAGTCGATGTCACTGATGTCGAAGGATCGGAGATCGGCTCACCGGTCGCATTGATAGGCCGTTCGGAAAATTGTGTTATCCTCGCTGAAGACCTAGCAGTCGTGGCCGATACAATTTCGTACGAGATCACCTGCGGGATCGGCGTCCGTGTCGAACGCCGATTTGTTGGGCGGTCCGATTAGCTCAGACATTACACGCGTATCTGTCTTTCAAACTACATCGACTCGCATTACGCATATAATCTGGAGAACCTGTGTGAATTACCCAATTGAACTTTCATTCAAACTTTTAGCCCTCGCCAGTCAGATCTATATCCGCGACG
Organism: Chloracidobacterium sp.; assembly: GCA_016720705.1. Lineage (NCBI taxonomy): Bacteria > Pseudomonadati > Acidobacteriota > Blastocatellia > Chloracidobacteriales > Chloracidobacteriaceae > Chloracidobacterium > Chloracidobacterium sp. The sequence continues at coordinate 474,957 of JADKKB010000001.1, forward strand.
GCTCCGGCAATCTTCTCGGCTACTGCAAACAAAAACTGTTTAAGCTGAAAGAAGATATAAATATCTTTGCAGACGAAGGTCAGACCCATTTGCTGTATAACATCAAGGCTGACCGAGTTTTGGATTTTTCGGCAAAATACAATTTCAAAGATGCCCACGGAAGAACCCTCGGGTCGATCAAACGCCGCGGAATGCGCTCGTTGTGGAAGGCAAATTATGAAGTTTACGATGCCAACGACGTCCAGGTTTTCAAGATATCTGAGGAAAGCGGTTGGGTTAAGGTAATGGACGCACTTGTCGGTGAACTGCCGATCGTCGGGATGTTTACAGGATATTTCTTTAACCCGTCGTACATTATCGCCCGAATGGACGACTCACCGCTCGCACGGCTCAAAAAGCAGCCGGCGATGTTTCAAGGCCAGTTTCAGTTGGAGCCTCTGGCACAGTTTGGCGGCGATGACGAGGTACGTGTCCTTTTAGGTGCCTTGACGATGACGCTGCTCGAACGTATGCGTGGTTAGTCTGAGCCGATCGATTCACGGTGTCGGGTGGAAACTTCTGACAATATTATGCTGTTAGTGCGGGATTTCCATTGGAAAGGTTTTTTCGTCCGGCTCTACAATAAGGCCATTGACACCGATATATTCGGCCGCTCAGCTCAGGTGGCCTTTTACTTTTCGTTTGCGATCTTTCCGCTAGTATATTTTCTGATCAGTGCATTTGGACTGATGATCGGTACGTCCGGCGGATTAAAGGGCGAGCTTTTCTCCTATCTCGAACAGATCTTGCCCGGAATAGCGTTCGAACTAGTTCGGAAGACTGCCGAAGAGATCATAACCAATAGCTCGGGCAGCAAACTCACGCTCGGTTTGGCGGTCACGCTTTGGTCGGCATCGGCGGGCGTCGACGCCCTTCGAAACGCGTTAAATGCTGTATATGAACTAAAGGAGAGGCGTTCCTGGTGGCGAACCAAGGCCGAATCGCTCGGCTTAACGGTCGTCGTCACGTTACTTGCCGCCGCAGCTCTGGCCATAGTGTTTTACGGCTGGCATTTTGTTGGGATGGTCTCGGCCTTGATGGGCCTTCCGGTAACCTCGCCTTTGTTGCTCGCTGGCGTGCAGTGGATATCGATCTTGGTTGTACTGCTCCTGACCTGCGAGATAATCTTCAACTTGCTTCCGGACCGACGAAATTTCAGATGGATCTGGATAACTCCGGGATCGATCGTTTCGATCCTGCTTTGGTTGATCCTGACAAATTCGTTCAAGTTGTACATTAGCTATTTTAGCTCGTATGACAAAACATATGGCTCACTCGGGGCCGTCATAATTCTGATGTTCTGGCTATATCTGACGGCGATGGTGACAATGGCAGGTGGGGCGATCAATTCGGTTCTGGCCGATATGCGTGACAATAGTGAGAATGGCCACAACTCTGACTAATTAAGAAGATTATGGAGATCAAACAAGGCGTCCAGTTTAAGATCGCTAAACCTATTACCGACAGCCTGATAAGGGCTTTCGCGGAGGTTTCCGGTGACCATAACCCGATCCATCTGGACGATGAATTTGCCGAGCAAACTCGATTTGGCCGCCGCATCGCTCACGGAATGTTGAGCGGAGCATTGATATCGGCTGTACTCGGAAATGAGTTTCGGGATATGAAGATCGTCTATTTATCGCAAACGATGCGATTTATGGCCCCGGTATTCATAGATGACGTACTGACCGTTACTGCGACCGTCACCGATGTTCGGGAGAGCAAAGGCATTGTCACGCTCGAGACGACCTGCATAAACCAAGATGATGTCGTGACGCTCACCGGCGAGGCAAAGGTGATGATACTGCCGTGAAACCCCAAAGATGGTATTATTCTTGTTTGAATTCGCTTTCAATTCCGATCAATTATGTCACTAATGCTACAGGAGATCGCCGAACAACCGGCGGTCTTGGAACGAACAATTAAAGCTGAGGCTGCAAAGGTCCAGCGTCTTGGGTCATTTCTGCAGGGGCGTGAGATCGATCTGATCGTGCTGGTCGCACGCGGAAGTTCGGATAATGCGTCACTTTTCGGTAGGTATCTCTTAGAGGTTACGACCGGCATTCCCGTCTCACTTTCTGCACCGTCCGTATTTACGCTTTACGGCGCCAAGGTGAATCTGAGTCGGGCTTTGGTGATCGGCGTCTCGCAGTCGGGCGAAGGTTCGGACATCAATATCGTTCTTGAAAGTGCCAAGGCGTCCGGTGCCTTCACGTTGGCCATCACAAATGAAGCAGAGTCAACGATGGCAAAGATCGCTGACGAAACGCTCCTGATCCACGCAGGCCGCGAAAAGTCGGTAGCAGCGACCAAGACCTATACCGGGCAAATGCTGCATTTCTACCATCTTGCATCGATCCTCAGCGACAAAAAGCTCGATTATGCAAAGATACCCGAATACACCCAGCAGGCTCTATCGCTGCAAAGCCGTGTCGAAACGCTCGTCGAACGATATGTCTTTATGGAAAACTGCGTCGTTGTCGGACGCGGGATGAATTACGGCAATTCGTACGAGCTTGCTCTGAAATTGATGGAAACGTGCTATGTCGTGGCCGAGCGGTTTTCGTCTGCGGATTTTTTCCACGGCCCTTTGGCGATCGTCGAACGTAGATTTCCGGTCATAATGTTTGCACCGCGTGGGGTCACAAAACAGAGCAGCATTGACCTTTTGGATAATCTGAGAGAACTCCACGCAGACTGTCTTGCGATCACTAATGATCCGGACATCGCGGCGATCTCGCCCAAGAGTCTTCTGCTTTCGCCCGAAATTGACGAGTTTCTGTCGCCGATCCCGTTTATCGTACCGGCACAGCTTTTTGCGGCGTATCTCTCGACCGCTAAGGGCCTCGATCCCGATGCACCGCGATCGCTTAAGAAGGTTACAAAGACCATATAATTCGTCGTTCTATTTATCGACCACGATGCGAGATCCGGCACTTTTGTCCGTAATACTCACGGTTATCCTGCTGGCAGGCAGTTCCGTGTACGGACAAAATGCCCCGTGCCCGATCGACAGTCAAACACTGCAATTTGTCGGCAAACCCATCGATCAGGCCCGTTGCCTGCTCCGGCCCAATGGATACGGCGGCGTACTCGGCCAACCGCTCGAGCGTCTGCCGCGTACTTTGGAAAAGGTCATTGGCTCAAAAGTAAAGTTTTCGAGACCTGCATTTTTGAAATACATTGCGGGGCTCAATGTGTCCGAGTCCGCGATCGGCGGCAGCCTTACCGATGAGCTTTCGGGAGCTACGATCCCTGACGGTAGCGTCATTCGCGCCGTCTATTTTATTATTCACGACACATCAACGCCGAATTTGCGTGATGAAGCGTTTCCGGTTGGATTTAATGAAGATCCCGACTGGCGCGGAAATAAACTGGACGTATGGCTTAAAAGCCCTGTCGCTCACGTTTTTGTCAGCCGCGACGGTCGATCGCTTACCGCTACGCCGTTTTCCGAGAGCGTGAAAAAGGGTTGGGGTACAAAGTTTGCCCGCGATTATCTCAAGGCGCCGGCAAAAGGCCTGCAACTCCATATCGAACTTGTCCAACCGCGCCGCCGCGACCCGCGTAGCAAAAATCCGGACAATGACCTCATCGCACCGACGCCCGGATTTTCTGACGCCCAATATGACCGACTCGCTCTTTTGTATGCGACGGCATCATTGCGTCGCGGCACGTGGCTGATACCCGGATTTCACTCGGCGATCGACGCGGGGATCCCGGACGCTCACGACGACCCGCAGAATTTTGAACTCGCCAAGTTCGCGTCATCGCTCGATGCCCTTTTGAGATCATTGGATCGCTTGCGATGAATAATGATATTTCCAAAAGGCTTTTCGACCATCTCCCCATCGCCAACGCAGCGTGGTGGCTAACGCTGATCGCCATCTTTTCGATCGGCTTTATGAAGCCTCTGATATTCGTCTCAAACCAGCGTCTAAGCCCGGTCGATCTCCTGTTTCCACTCACTGCTCTTTTGGTTTTGGCTTCGATGATCGTGGGTCAGATCAGCGTGAAATTCGATCGCTCATATCTGTACTTTGGTGCCTATTTCGGTGCGATGCTGATTTCAAGTATTTTCTCGCTCGACCCCACATTGAGCTTTAAGAAGCTTCTAGGCGAGGCATATTTGATCGGACTTGCCGTGCTGGTTATCGTCCAAACAACGACCGACTCCCGGTTTAGACAGGTTTCTTTAGCCTGGCTCGCAGGGGCGGGCGTTACCGTATTTGTTGCGTTCATTTCGGTCATTTTGTACTACTTCGCTCCCGGCAATTGGCTACTCCAATACACTTTGTACAGCTACGGTTCGGTTCCGGTGATCAATTTTCCGAGAATATCGTCAACGATGGTCTCGGCGAGTATGTTTTGCAACTATCTGACGGTCGGGATCGCGATCGCATTTGTTGCAAACACCAAAGGCTGGATCGGAAAATGGGTGTTTCGGGTCGCCGTGATCTTAATGATCTTAGCGGCGATCTCGACCATATCCATTGGGATTGGTGGCGTCTTTCTAGTTTTGGGAATATGTATCTACACGACATCAAGCATTCCGCGAGCTCGTTTTCGTCGCTATTCGATGTTTGCGGCAGTGATCATCGCGGTTGTGTTCTATCTGTCGAGTTTTGTCGCTCTTAAGCCGCACTCGACGTCGCCATATTCGTTTGATCTGCCGATTATCGGCAACGTCCAACCGTCGCCCCGAACACTCGTCTGGACGGCTGTTTTACAAACGATCGCCGCCGATCCGATCGTCGGCAAAGGGTTGGATCAACCGGTCTGTGCCGTGCGATTTGAGAATACGGACGGATCGTACAGTATGTTGACCGACGCTCATAACATATATCTTAGCGTCGCAGGGCAAAATGGATTTGTTGGGCTGGCAGCCTTGTTGGCATTGATCGCCTTTCTTTGGAGGATCGGTTATCGCTCGGATGATGTCGCAGTGAGACTGCTCTGGGCAGCCTTTGTTTCAGCGTTTATTTACCAAGGATTTATCGGTGCGTACGAAGACGCCCGGCATTTGTGGGTTTTGATAGGTCTGCTGGTCGCCGTTTCAAAGCTCGGCAGCAGCACGCAAGAGAGCCTCGCGCATTGCAGCGGCGTTTGACCAACGCAGTTCCACTTGCTTTGCCAATGCGGTCTCGAAAACCGCAGCGATCTTGATCGGAATGTCGGGAATCCGTTGAGCGATCGGGATGATCGGCTTTTCAAAGATCGCTTTTACGGTCTCTGATATCCCCGCCTTAGGCCCTATGTCCAGGGCGTGAGCTCCGGTCAGAAGGCTGTAAGCCGTCATACCGACAGCGTACAGATCCGACGGCGGCCGAACTTCCTTAAAGTCCCTGACCTGCTCGGGCGGCATATAAGCGATGGTGCCGGCCACATCGCCGACCATCGTCACGCCGCTCATACCGGTTTGCTTATAGCTCTTGGACAAACCAAAATCAGTCAGTTTCGCCTGTGAACTAGGGAATTCTCCCTCGATCAAAATATTCTGTTCCTTGATGTCGCGATGCACAAACCCGAGCGAGTGCGCAAAATCGAGTGCCGCCAGCGTCTGCTCGATGATCTGTACGACTTCCCTATAGCCGAGCTTACCTCCGCGATGTTTGGCGAGGCGTGACGCGTCCATTCCGGCGATAAATTCGGTGACGAGATAGACGATACCGTTATGCGTACCGTGTTCGATGTAGCTGACGATATTTGGGTGAACTAACGACGAGGCTACCTCGATCTCCCGTAAAAATCGTTTGAGCGATTGATCACTGACGGCGACCTCCGGCAAGAGCGTCTTGATCGCGACCGCCTGCCCGTTCTTTTCCGAACGTGCGAGCATAACGCTGCCCATTCCGCCCTGGCCGATCACGCGGATCATCTGATAATGCGGAATTGGCTGCGGATTCTTCTTGAGACGTTCGCGGCAAGCGTCACAAACATACGTGAGTTTGGTTTCAGGGCTCGATGCTTCGACATTGGACGGGGCTCCGCAATTTAGGCACGAGACAGCGACCTCCGAGGGATGTGTCTGATTTCCCATCCGTGCGGCCAATGCGACCTCGGCGGGATCGGCCGAGACTTCCACCTCCAGCACCGTTTCGCCGCCCTGTATGCGGTCACCGCTCCTTAGGTAGGCCGTCTCAACTCGCAGTCCGTTTACAAACGTCCCATTCGTCGAGCCGAGATCCCTTAGAAAGGCCTGCGGCGGTGCGATCTCGATCAGGCAATGGTGGCGCGAAAAGAAACGATCGTGCGGCAGACAGAACTGCGCGTCGTCGCTTCGCCCGATCATAAAGGTATCGTGTTGGTCGAATGTAAAGGATCGTCCGGTTTGCGGCCCCGCGACGACGTTCAGACTCACTCGCATCGGCTAGATTATAAATGATTTGCGGCTAACTGGCTATTATTCCAATAAAGAGAAATACGATCGATGCCAAAAATGCGACTACACCAAGCACCATACCGCCGATGGCGAGTCCGCGGCCGCCGTATCGCGTCGGGTCGTTATCGGCATTCTTCATCCCGAGAAACCCAATGATCGCGGCTGGCAATCCAAGCCAGATGCCGCCGTAGCAACAGACCATTACAAAGCTAAGAATGCCGAGCACGAGCGATATCGTCGGCAGTACCTGATCCTTGGACTGTGAGAATGCCGGTGAATTGTACTGCGGTTGAATATTTGACTGATCCTGCCACAGAACGGGCGGAGGCGACGGCTGCCAATTTGCCGGATTGGTCACCCTCGGATCATTCATCATCACCGTCGGCGGCGAATCGTCGAACGCCCTCGAACGCGTCTGGTCAGTAAGCTGCATAAGCAACTCACCGTCATCCAGACAGAAATTGAGATGCTCATCAACGTACGACTTGTTACACCGGGGGCATTGTTTCATCAGTTTGCCGTTCTACTTGCGAAGTTCGAGGCTGTTGAATCCTACCTTTACTGCATCGCCGGAGTACAGGCCGACCACGCCGCCCTTAAATCCATAAACATTTTTGATCGAATTGACCATTGTGCCGTTGATATAAAGTTCGATCTTGTCCGTCAGGTCGCGCACCTCGAGAGTGTTTTCCTCAGAACCGGTTTTGATCAGATCCGAACTGGTCCACTTAACTACCTCATCTTCCTTGCCGGGCGAGTGATGGACGATCCGGTATTTCTTTTTCTTGCTGTCGATCAGGAATGCGTAACCTTGCTGTAGCGGTGTCGGATTGCTGTGAAACACGATCCCGTAACCAAGCCGCGAATCGGCATTATCCACGTTTTTCAACGTAACGGAGGTGTTCGCCTGTTCCGTCTGTGCTGTATCCTTCGGGGCGGCGAGGACGTAGTAATAGCCCTTTTGTTTGGCTGCCATCACAAAGTCCGACCCTGACATTTCGGTCGTCCCAAACGCCGAAAATGGCCGCACCCATTCGGATAGATCTACTTTTTCAACCGTCGAACGGTCCGAAGTCGGTCCCGGATCGGTTGACGGCGAACTTGACGGAGTCGTCGTCGACTTCCGTCCCTGATTTGTCGAGGTATTGCTCCTGTTGGTCGCGGTATTAGATTCGATCTCGGCCTGCGAGCCGACAAAGATCAGAAGTCCTATTCCACCGCCGCCGCAGATCAGTACCACAAGACCAAGTATCCCGACGACCCACATCCACGTCTTCGACGATTTTTTCGGCTGCATCGAATACTGACCCGGCTGCTGTTGCTGCTGCGGTGCCGTATTCCAACCGCCCGGCTGCACTTGCTGGCTGGGCATTGACGGATTCGGCTGTGTCGGCCGCACTTGGTTCATCATGACCGTTTCGGGCATTGCCGCACCTCCGGCCTGATTCAATACACTCCCGTCATCGAGACAGAAGTTAAGATTTTCGTCAGTATATGTTTTATTGCATCGTGGACAGATCTTCATTGTAGTAATTACCTCGGGTCGGCTGCGACAGCATTCGAATTGCAAGTATTATACGCATTGACCGCCAAAAGTGCGACTATTGGAAAACGTAATTTTTAATTGATATGTTCCGCCGAAGTGGATCGGCCGGCTAAAGCGAGATACCGCAGCGGCCGCAAAACTTGATATGTGCCGGATAGTTGTTGCCGCATCGACGGCAAAGCCGCTCGGCTTGTGCGGGGAGCGGATTTTGGTAGGTTGATGTAAATCCAACGGCAATGCTGGTCGGTTGGACCTGCGGAGCGGTGTTCAAACCGCATCGGCCGCAAAAACGGGCGCCGTCCTGTAGCCTCGCCGCACACCTTGGGCACGGAAATGTCCCACCCGCCTCTCCGGGGCTGACCATAATAAATGAACCGCTACCACAGCGTCCGCAAAATTTGACGCCTTCGGCAAACCGCGAATTGCAATTAGAGCACGCGACGATGCCGGGCATTACGCTCGACTGCGGCGCACCGGCGGAGCTTGTGCCCTGCGACGACGAAGGTTGGCTCGCGGTCCCGTGCTCCGGCCTGAGTTGGGCCTGGATCACCTGCTCATTGGCTCCCTCGCGAACCTCTATCACACGCTCGTCATCTCGCTCACCGGCCTTCGAGACGCGCAGGATATGCTGCCCGGCCGGAATGTTTGTCAGGACGACTCGGCCTGAGCTGCCGACACTTCCCTTTCGCTCGTCGTTGACATAGACCTCAGAATTTACCGGTGCCAGCACCACTAGCCGCGAAACGCCCGCCTTTTTGCTCTCGTCGACATCCTCGGCGGCCTCCTCAAGCTCCGACATCCATATTGCGACCGAGGCCGGACGCTTTTTGGGATCGATCTCGAGGGCGTGCATTATCACACGCTCGACATCCGTTGGGATGTCCGATCTGATCGTCGATAGCGGCGCCGGCGTGTGCATTATCTTTTGCATCACTAGCTGCATCAAATCGCCTGTAAATGGCGTTTTGCCGCCAAGCATCAGATATGCGATCGTTCCGAGCGCGTAGAGGTCAGCCCGCGTATCAACGCCCATCTCCGGCTGCATCTGCTCCGGCGACATAAATTCCGGCGTCCCGATGATCCCGCGAGAAGATGGCGTGGCATTCGAACTAGCATCAGTGACCGTCTGATTGACGATCTTTGCAAGGCCAAAGTCGCCGACCTTTACGAAGCCGTCGCCGCCCTTTCCCTTCTGCATAATGAAGATATTGGCGGGCTTGAGATCCCTGTGGAGAATATTGAGGTCGTGGGCGGCATCGACGCCGTCGGCGATCTGACGCAAAAGCCGTACGGCACGCTTGACGGGCAGTGTTCCCTCGCGTCGAAGCAACCGGTGGAGCGTCTCGCCCTCGACATATTCCATCACCAAATAGAAAATGCCTTCCGAAGTTTCGCCAAAGTCGGTGACGCTGACTGTATTTGGATGCTGGATCGATGCCGCGGCCTGTGCCTCGCGTTCAAATCGGGCGATCGCCTCACCTTCCTGCAGGTCATCGCTACTCAAAATGTCCTGCCGCACGGTCTTAACGGCGACCATTCGCGTGTCAAACTTCTTATCGCGTGCAAGATAGACCTGGCCCATCGCACCGCGTCCCAGACGACTCTCGAGAAAGTATCGCCCGGCCAGCAACTGCGAACCCGGCAGCGATACGCGCGTCGGCACCGAGTCGGTCGGACAAGTCGCCGATTCATCCGGAAAACACAATTCGCATTTTGGACACTCTCTCATCTAGTAGAATATCTTGACGGCACGCTCCGAAATATCCAAGTTAAGAACGGCTATTAATAAAACTTTTTGCGTTTTTTTGACTTTCACTTTCTTTTTGCTATACTTCGATTTCGATTTGGGTCGATAGCTCAGTCGGTAGAGCAGCGGACTCTTAATCCGCGGGTCACAGGTTCGATCCCTGTTCGGCCTACCAGATCAACAAATAGCCGCCGGAAACTCTCCGGCGGCTATTTTTGTTTGCTTAATTCTCAAAAACATCTAGCCCAACGAACCCGAATGCTAACGTCCTGCTCCCTGCTATCTGTGCGATGCATATCCCCCAACAACTGCAAACGCGCCTATTATTGAAGGTGACGATCAGTCGTCCGCTTGCCAACCGGAGGTTGTGGTAGAGTGCTTGTCAAATAGGGAACGGGGTCATCTATGAAGTAAGTACTCAAGTCAAGCGCACGGGTATTGTGGCATCTTTTGGATGCGGTTAGTGCGTTTGATTGGGTGACAAAAGAGAACAACCGGCGCCTCCATTATTAGTTAGATTCTTTCAGATACGCACCGCTGTAATTAGCGAATGCCATCATCTATTCGTGCACAGCTTCGTTCGAGCGGCT